>NZ_JAWDJJ010000298.1:0-7218 GCF_032465695.1 Actinomyces sp. MRS3W | reverse complement strand
TTGTAACGTGCCGAAACCGGCACTAATGACGTATCGAGACCGGTCGATATGACGCACGCCGCCGCTGCCGGCCAGGAGGAGCGGTAATGGCCCGCCGCGACATCGGCACCGACGATCCGCGGGTGCGCGTGCGTCCCGGCAAGCGGTCGCGTCCGCGCACCAAGCAGCGGCCCGCCCATGCCGACGCCGCCGTCGGCATGGTCACGCGCATCGACCGCGGCCACTACCGCATCCGCCTGGAGGATCCGTCCCTCACCGTGGACGGCTCCGGTGACATCACCGCCATGAAGGCGCGTGAGCTGGGACGGGGGAAGGTCGTGGTCGGGGACCGGGTCGCCGTCGTCGGAGACACCTCCGGCCGCAAGGACACCCTGGCCCGCATGGTCCGCGTCGAGGAGCGAGCCACCCTGCTGCGCCGCAGCGCCGAGGACGGCGACGCCGCCGGCACCGAGCGGCCAGTGGTCGCCAACGCCGACCTGCTCGTCATCGTCACCGCCGTCGCCGACCCGCAGCCGCGCCCACGCATGATCGACCGCTACCTGGTGGCCGCCTACGACGCCGGCATGGAGCCGCTGCTCATTCTCACCAAAACCGACCTCGCCGACCCCGCCGAACTGCTGGGCCTCTACCAGCCACTCGGGGTGCGCTCGGTGGGCACGCGCCTGGATCCCTCCAGCCGGGCGGAGGCCTCCCGCGCCGGCGGCGACGGCGTCGAGGCGGTCCGCGAGATCATCCAGGGCAAGACCTCGGTATTCGTCGGCCACTCCGGGGTGGGCAAGTCCACGCTCATCAACGCGCTCGTGCCCGGGGCGGATCGGGTCACCGGGGAGGTCAACGAGGTGACCGGCCGCGGCCGCCACACCTCCACCAACCTGCAGGCCCTTCAGCTACCGGGCGGCGGCTGGGTCATCGACACCCCCGGGGTGCGTTCCTTCGGGGTGGCGCACGTGTCCAGCGCGGACGTGCTGCGCGGCTTCCCCGACCTGGCGGACGTGGCGGAGGATTGCCCGCGCGGCTGCACGCATGAGGAGGGCGTCATCGAGTGTGCCCTGGACGAGTGGGCCGACGACGCCGCTGCGGCGCCCGCCGAGCGCGAGCGTCGCCGTGCCCGGGTGGATTCCTTCCGGCGTCTGCTCGCCCCCGCCCTGGAGACGGAAGACCCGACGACGCCGGGGCACCGGCGGTAAACGCAACTCGTCATGGCGGCCGGTTTCGGTACACGTCCCGGTCTGGGCGAAAGGAAAGTAACGATGAGCAGCACCATGATTCGACCTGGCACGCCGCAGGACTTGGACGCAGTCGCGGACCTGCTCACCGACGTGTTCGCCGCCGATCCGCTCATGCGCACGATCGCCGCGGCGGCCCCGGATGCGCGTGCCGCCCTCGATCACCTGCACCGCCATGAGCTGGCCGGACAGTACCTCTCCCCCGACCCGACCGCACAGTCCGGGACGCGGGTCGACGTCGTCGTCGACACCGGTGGGCGGATCATTGCCGCGGCCCTGTGGCATGCGCCCGCCTCACCCCCGGCGGCCGGCGCGGATGCGTCCGAACCGGCCGGCCCCATCTTCGCTGGGCTCGACGTGGACGTGCTGGGCGGCGCGTGGGAGCTGATCCGGCTCGACGGAGCCCAGTGCGAGGCGGCCCAACCGCACGACCCCCACTGGTATTTGTACATGCTGGCGGTCGCCTCGCAGGCGCGCGGCAGCGGCACCGGCACCGCCCTGCTGCGCCACGGCCTGGAACGCGTCGACGCCGACGGCGTGGCCGCGCATCTGGAGTCGACCTCGCCCGCATCCCGGCGCCTGTACGAGCGGGAGGGGTTCACGCTGACGGCCACGCTGGACGCCCCGCCGCTGCCGATCTACTGGGCTATGACCCGCCCCGCCCAACCGACCGGCCTCAATGCGTCATAAGTGCCGGCGTCGGCACGTCATTGAGGGTGAGTCGGGTTTGAGCTGCGCTGCGCCGGTGCCGAGCCGGACTCGGCCGCTTCTCCCCCCGTATGCCGCCGACGCCGTCGGGGCACGAACCAGACGTAGGCGGCCAAGGCCGTCAGCATGAGGGACGCGGTTCCCAACGCCCATACCGGCGAAACCGTCGCGCGCAGTCCCAGTGCCGCCCAGCTCCCGACCACCGCTCCGAGCGCACCCGCAGCCTGGCACCAGACCGTGTCCTCGACGAAGTCGCGGCCGCGGAGCTGCACCTGCCGCTCCCCAATCAGAGCGCTGCCCAGGCCCCACAGGCACGCCTCGGCGATGACCAGTCCTGCCGCGCCGACAAGGAGACTTCCGGCGGGCAGGAACACGGCACCGACCAATAGCATGGCGGCGCCCGTCAACGCGCAACCGATCACGGTGGTGCCACCTCCGGCCGCACGACGACCCGCACGTGCGATCTGCGGTCCTACGGTTGCCCCTACTCCCGTGGCGACGAGCACCCACACGTAGGCTCCGTGTCCATAGCGTGTGCCGATGAACACGGCCACATAAGCGCCGGCCAGGCCAGCGGCGACTGAACGCAGCAGGATGCTCAGCGGAGACACCAGCGGCCGCGTCACAAAACTCTTAAGCAGCGCCACCGTCGATAGACGTACACCATCCTCTTCGGCAGCGCCCTCACCGTCGCCGCTGCCGGTGGCCGCCTCCTCATATGAGACCCCACGCAGCCGCAGGGCAACCGCCGCTATTGAGAGGACCAGGTTAATGATAAGAACTGCTGCCGGAGACACAAATGTCAATGCGGCTCCCATGGGTAGCGCAACAACACGTGAGACGAGCGCCGTCAGAGAATGCAAATGCGAGGTGAAGCGAAAGGACATTTCAGGATCCACCGCCGCCATCTCTGCGCCATAAAGTTCCTCAGCGACGTCGAGCACCAGAGGGATAGGCGAGGAAGCAACTAGGTACCCCGCAAGCACCGGGCCGACCGAAGTGCCGATGCTGATCAACCCCAGTGCCACCAGCAGCAACACAACATCGTATGCCTCACACGCGGTCAGCACCCGCCCTGGCCGCCACCGAGCGACAACCTTGACCATCAGCGGCGCGAGCAAATCCTCAATGTTGGTCAGTGTCGAGTAGAACGCGATCCACACCGCTGGCAACGTAGCCGCCACCACCAGTGCGGGCGCGGAGCCGGTCACCGCTGACGAGCCCGTGGCCGACATGACCCATCCGATGAGCATCGCCTGCCGGGAACGGCGGACAAGCCTGCTGCGGTCGACGCTGCGCTGCTTACCCATCAATGTCGGTCTTCTTCCTGCATGTATCTAGGGATCTGGGGCGACGAAGACGTCCCACAGGTTCACAGGTGATCGTGGATCGAACGTGATGGAACGCCTCCACGCCCGCGCTCGTAACTCGAACGACGACGCCAGACTTGACAAACGTTCCAACCTCTCAAAACATACCAGGTACGCCGCATTCACTCCACAATCAGCGACAGGTCGAATTCCGATCCCCTGCCCTCATCCCTGACGCTTCCCCCTTCAGCGGACACAATCCAACACGCGCATCAACGGCGCCTCCCGCACTTCTACCATGCAAGCGGAACTCAAAAGAAGAATCGATAAAGAAAGCTTCGAGCACCTCTTCAAAGACTCACATAATGTTCAACTCCGGACGCACGCCCCATGTCGGTTTTCCTTTGGGGCGGCGCTCCGCAGCTTCTGGGCACGTGCCGCCTTCCGCAGCCCGTTCTGCCCCACCACAGGCATGACGAACGTTAGCCTGAGCACATGTCCTCTCCCCAGGGCGCCCGCGCCCCGCTGCCCCGGCCCGCCTGGACGGACCTGTCCGTGCGCGCCGAGCTGTCCCCGGCACGGCGCCGTGTGCTGGAAGCGGTCGAGGCCGCACCCCAACCGGTGACGGCGGCACACATAGCCCGGGACCTGAAGCTGCACCACAACACGGTGCGTGAGCACCTGGATGCTCTGGTGGAGGCGGGCCTCGTCACCGTGTCGACCACGCCCACCGGACGCCGCGGCCGCCCCGCCCTGCGCTATGCGCCGACGGGCCCTGATCCGGCTCAGGTCGCCGCCTCCTACCTCACCCTCCTGGATGCGGTCGTTGAACAGCTGGGCGACGGTGCGGACGCCCGCCGGAAAGCTTTGGAGATCGGCAGGCGCTGGGCCCAGTTGACGCCGAAGGACCCCGCCGAGCCACCCGCGCATGCCAACGATCCGGCCACCCCGCTGGCGGCGCTGCTGCCGTACCTGTCGCTCATGGGATTTGCCCCCGAGTTCGACGGCGAGCAGGTGATTCTCAAGGCGTGTCCGCTGGTGACGGATTCGCGTCCGCCGCACCCGCTGGTGTGCGTCATGCACGAGGGGTTCCTCAACGAGCGCTACGGCACCCAGGCGTGCCCCACCGGTCCCCGCGTCGATGGCGCCGACAACGGGGACGCCGCGGCCCCCGCAGACGTCACCCGCTTCGCCCTCGCGCCTCTGCGCGCAGACGGGTGCCACGTCACGGCCTCGCAGCCGCGGTCCGCACCGGTCAGCGATGGCGCGGATAGCGTCGGGACCGCAGCCCTCAGGCGGTGACTTTCAGGTAGGCCATGGTGCCCTTCTCCATGTCGGCGAATGCATGAGAGACGAGGGTGTAGGTGCCCGGCTCCGGCGGCACGCACTCCACGAATCCGCCCTGGGCCGGCTGCAGGCCGAGCGCCTGCCCGCCGCCGGACCAGGCGGCGCCCACCGCGTTGGGACCGCCCAGCGTCCAGGCGCCCTCCACGAAGACCTGGTCGAATTGCAGCCCGACGGCGTGGAACGACGTCGGCAGGGAGGGGCCAGCGTCCATGACCCAGATGCGCACCCGTTCCCCCGGCTTGGCGGTCAGCGGCCGGTCGCGGTACTGGAAGGCAATGCCGTTGAAGGCGAGCAGGTCGGGGGTTTTGGCCGCGACCTTGTCCGCGTCGGTCTCGCCGCCCTCGGGGCCGAGGTAGATCTCCGACTGAACCATGACGTACTCGCGGTCCACCTGCTCCAGTCCCGGCGGGTCGATGATGACCGCGCCGTGCATGCCGCTGGCCAGGTGCACGCTCATCGGGGATGTGGAGCAGTGGTAGAGCCAGATGCCCGAGCGTTCGGCGGTGAACTCGTAGACGAGCGACTCGCCGGGGTTGATCGACCGCATGACCGCGTCGGGCGAGACCACACCGGCGTGGAAGTCGAGGGAGTGGCTCATGGAGCCGTCGTTGACGAGCGTGATGCGGAAGGTATCGCCCACCCGGCCGCGCAGGATGGGGCCGGGAGCCTGCCCGTTGTAGGTCATGCGGGTTTGCGTGACCCCGCCGCCCACGTACATGACCTGCTCGGTGACGGTGAAGGTGTGTTCGTGAACGGTGGTGGAGGTGTCGGCGGGCGCCAGCGCGGCGTCGAAGGGCGTCACCTCCGCGGGCAGGACGGCGGCATAGTCGGGGGCGGCGTCGGCCTGCGCCGTAGCGGTCTGGCCTGCGGCCGTGGCGGCCTGGCCGGAGGCGGTGACGTGGAAGACCATGCCCTGGGCGCGGTGCCCGGCGATCGAGCACCATCCCTCGAGCGGACCGGTGACGACGCCGGCGTCGAGGCTGCCCGTGGTGCCGGCCGCGACCCGGCCGGTGGAGACGCTCGTACCGTCGGCCAGTTGCAGCACCAGGTCGTGCACCTGGTCGGAGTCGTTATCCAGGGTGATCAGCAGGCGGTTGCCAGCGGGCACGTCGATCGTGTCGGGGATAAAGCGCATACCCTTCACCCCCACGGTCACCTCCGTGGTCTCGCCGGTGGCGGCCACGTCGGTGGAGCCGGTATTGGCCGCGCGGCCAGAGCGCCAGAGCGCAACCCCGGCTCCGGTAGCGACGGCAGCCCCGGTGGTGAGCAGCCCGAGCAGCACGCCGCGCCGATCGAGCCGCACGGCGCCCTGAGTGCCCGCACCGTGGCCTCGTCTCCCCCTGCCGACGGCGGGCGCCGTTCCGGCCGTCACCGCCGCCCGGTCGGATTGCTGTGCGGACTGGGGTTCTTGACCCTGTCTCATGGTTCCTCCGTCTGGTTAGCCGCACGCCCGCCGCGGTCGGTGTGCGCCTCCGCCCGCGGCGCGTTCCCGGGCCCGGGATGCACCACCCGGCGCACGGCCAGCCCAATCCCGATCGGAACGTAGCCGGCGACGACGGCGGCGACCGCGGCCCCCGCCAGGCGCACCTGCCCCGGCAGCGGCTCGGCGACGGCGACCAGCAGGCCGGTGTTGGCGGCAACCGCCCGGTAGGCGGCGGCGCGGTCCAGGATGGCGTTGGTGGCGCGGGTGGTGGCCGGGCCGCCACCGAGCATGACGGGCGTGAGGTAGCTCAGGGCCGCCAGGATGATCTGGAGGGCGAATCCCGCGGCGAGGGCCACGCGGGCCGAGTGGATGACCGCGCGGGCGGCGGCGACGTCGTCGGCCAGGGCAATACCGACGCCGATATACGCCACGCAGACCAGGAACCAGGCCACGGCCGCCGCGGCGCTCATGGTGGCGAAGGAGGTGGGCGGCACGCGCCGGGCGGTCGCGGCGGCGGGGATGACCACGCTGCACGCGCCGACGAGGTAGACGGCCGTGCCGAGCAGCGCCGCCGGCCGCCACGCTCCCGCGCAGGCCGTGGCGGCGGTACCGACCAGCAGCAACGGCAGACCGCGGACGGCCCAGGGCGCCGCCTCCACCACCATCTTGGTGCGCAGCATCGTCGGCCACAGCACGGCGAGGGTGCCCAGCACCGTCGTGCCGACGAAGCCCCAGAGCATGGTGGTGGTGTGGGCGAGGTAGAGGGCGTCGGCGAGGGCGGCCGCGCCGCGCCTATCGGCCCAGGAGGTGAGGTACCCCAGGACGGCGCCCGCGGCCAGCAGGCTCAGCGCCGCAACGTAGTGGAGGGCAAGGGGCGCCAGCGCGGGGGCGAGGGCGCGCCGGTACTGGACCGTGATCGCTGCGACCCCCGCTAGGGCGCAGGTGACGACGATGCCGACCCCCACGAGGATGAGGACCGCACGTCCCGCGGTGATGCCGACCAGCACCGTGACCGTCCCGACGCTGTGGGCGTACAGGCGCGCATCCAGCAGGGCGGCGCTGCCCAGGGCGGGGCGGTGCAGGAGGGTGTCGGCGAAGTGGGCGGACCAGATGATGATGGCTGAGCCGACGCCGCCGAGCAGCAGGGCATGCAGCGGCAGCCACGACCCCCAGGCCGCCAGCGGGCCCCCCACGACCCCGACGG
>NZ_JAWDJJ010000297.1:0-9498 GCF_032465695.1 Actinomyces sp. MRS3W | reverse complement strand
AGAGTGTATAAGAGACAGGTGCAGGGCTCGTCCACAGAGCTCGAACGGGCCGGTGGCGATGTGCTCGGCGCCTGCGGGACCGTTGTGAGGGAGCCGGCACCCGGCCGGCTCTCTTACCCAAGGAGCACTTCCATGAGCCGCCAACTCGATTTGATTGTCCAAGGCGTTCTCGGCACGAATCCGGTCGTCACACGCACCTCCAACGGACGCGCCTACTGCTACTTCCGCCTGGCCACCTCCCCGTCCTTTCGCACCGCCGAGGGCTGGCAGGATGGGCAAACCATCTGGTTCACCGCCAAGTCCTGGGGAGCGCTGGCCGAAAACCTCGCCCGTTCCCTGCATAAGGGTGACCCCGTGGTACTGGTCGGACGCTTCACCCAGGAAAGCTGGGCCAAGGGCTCCGAGGAGCACATCACTAACGTGCTCACCATCTCCTGCGGTGGGCACGACCTCACGCGCGGGGAATCGCGCTTCATGCGCATCGCCCACGCCCCCGACGCCGCGCAGGGGAGCGAGTCGGACGAGACCACCCCGACGACGTCGGCCGGTTCAGCCGGTTCCGCACCCACACCGGATGAGGCCCGGCCTCAACTGGCCGCCCCGTCTGACGCGCAGCCGGATGCGCATCCTGCGGTTCAGGCGGACCCCATGACGCCCGCGCCGCTGCAGGCACCCATGCCGTCGTCAACCCCGACGGCGCAACCGCCACAGGCGAGCACCGCCGCCCGCCCACCGATGCTGGAGACGGCAACAAGTCCGGAGGCGCTCGACTACGTGCTCGCCGACGAGCGGGACGACTGAGCCGCGCGGCCGCCGTGTTCAGCTCACGCCGACGCCGTGCACGCTGAGGTCCGCCGGGTGGGCGACGTCGAACACCTCGATGAGGATTCGCGTCGCCAATGCGGCAGCCGCATCCGCATCCGTGAGGCGCCGCACCATGACGTCGTCGCGCCGTTCCCAGCCCAGCGCGGCCAGTGCCGTCGTCGCGGCGTCGTGGAGTAGCACCCGTCCCGCGTCATCGCGGGTCGGTGCGGTGAGCACCACCTGGTCGGGGCGGGCCGCCAGCGTCACCGTGGGCGCCTGCGGGGAGGGGAACAGCCGACGCTTGCGTCGCAGCAGCCGCATGGGGCCGCGACCCGTGCGCTCCCACAGCTCCGCATCGGCGGAGACGATCGGTGCGGGCGCCTCCAGGGACACCGTGACCGTGCCGGCGTCGGCAGCGGAACCAGGCGGCTGTATGGCAGCGGCCAGCGACTGGGTGAAACGGTTCCAGGTGCCCACGTCGATCGTCTGCTCGACGGCGGGGGCGTCGTCGTCGGGTGGCGGTGCGGAAGGTACGGCCATGCCGGGAACGGTAGAACGCGGCAGCGGGCCTCACCACACTGCCAGTCGGCGTGTCCTGGCGTGTCACGGCCGAGATTCCAAGCACCACTGGATACCGTGGCATGCAGCCCCGGCGTGCCTGCGTCGGCCACGAGCAGGAAGCAGCTACCCCATGATCCGATTCGACAACGTCTCCAAGGTGTACAAACGCGGAGCCCGTCCCGCGCTCGACGACGTCTCCATAGAGATCGGGCGCGAGGAATTCGTGTTCCTCGTGGGCGCATCCGGCTCCGGCAAGTCCACCTTCCTGCGCCTGACCCTGCGCGAAGAGCGTCCCACCTCCGGTCGCATCCATGTGCTCGGGCGCGACCTGTCGCAGATCTCCAGCTGGAAGGTGCCCAAGCTCCGCCAGGAGATGGGCTTCGTCTTCCAGGACTTCCGCCTGTTGGAGAACAAGACCGTCTTTGAAAACGTCGCCATCGCCTCGCAGGTGATCGGCAAGCCTCGTCACTACATCCTCTCCGCCGTCCCCGAGGCGCTTGAACTCGTGGGATTGTCGGGCAAGGAGAAGCGGCTGCCGCACGAGCTGTCCGGTGGTGAGCAACAGCGCGTGGCCATCGCCCGCGCCATGGTCAACCGCCCCAAGCTGCTCATGGCCGATGAGCCCACCGGCAACCTCGACCCGTCCACCTCCGTCGGCATCATGCGCCTGCTCGACCGCATCAACCGGCAGGGCACCACCGTGGTCATGGCCACCCACGACGACGAGATCGTCGACCAGATGCGCAAACGCGTCATCGAGCTCAAGGCGGGCGAGGTTGTGCGCGACCAGAGGCGCGGCGTCTACGGCTCGGACCGCTGAACGCCGTGAATAAGGCAGCGAAAGAGGTATTGAGGTAACCGCATGCGATTTCGTTTCATCGTCTCCGAGACCTTCAAGGGGCTCAGCCGGAACCTGGTCATGACCGTCTCGGTGATCCTGGTGTCCTTCGTGTCACTGCTGTTCGTCGGCGCCTCCGTGCTGCTGCAGAACCAGATCTCCGTCATGAAGGGCGACTGGTACGACAAGGTCGAGGTCAGCGTCTACATGTGCCCGACCTCCTCCACCGCGGCGGCCTGCGCCGACGGCGAGGCCACCCAGGAGGAGATCGACGCCGTCGAGGGCCTCCTCAACTCCGACACGCTCAGCCCCTATATCGACAACTACACCATCGAATCCAAGGCGGAGGCCTACGAGCGGTTCATGGCCGCCTACGGGGAGTCGCGGATCGGCCGCAACGCCACCGAGGACATGATGCCGGTCTCCTTCCGCATCAAACTTGTCGACCCGGAGAAGTACCAAGTCGTGGCCGAGCAGTTCACCGGCCGTGCCGGCGTTGAGCGCGTCATCGACCAGGCGGACACGCTGGAGCCCCTCTTCGTGGTCATGAACCGGGTCTCGTGGATCACCGGGGGACTGGCGGCCATCCTGGCGCTGACGGCGGTGCTGCTCATCGCCACGACGATCCGCCTGTCCGCCATGAGTCGGTCCAAGGAGACCGGCATCATGCGGCTGGTGGGCGCCTCGAACCTGTTCATCCAGTTGCCGTTCATGCTTGAGGGAGCCATCGCCGCCCTCATCGGCGCCGCCGGGGCGGTAGTGGCGCTGTGGCTGGCGGTGCGCTACATCGTCGTCGACTGGTTGGCGTCCTCCATCAACTTCACCGCCTTCATCGGCACCGGCGACGTGCTGCGGCTGGCCCCCTGGCTGCTGCTGGCCGCCGTGGTTCTGGCCGTCGTCTCCTCCGCATTCTCACTGTCGAAGTACACAAGGGTCTGATTCTCATGCTCCCAGTGCTCCCAGCCCTGTCTCCTGTCCGCGGTCGTTCCCGACGCCGCACCAGGCGGCTGCGTCGCGCCGTCGTCGGGGCTGCCGCACTCGTGCTGGTGGCCGCGCCCATTTCCGCTGGGGCGCGGGCCGACGACCGTCAGGACGCCGTCGACGAGCAGGCCGCCGCCCAGCAGAAGCAGGCCGAGCTCGCCGCCTCGCTGGAGGGGGTCTCGGCAGAACTCGGGCAGGCTTATATCGAGTTGCAAAGCGCGGAGGCCGCCCTGACCACCGCGCAGACGGAGCTCGACGACGCCGAGGTCGTCCTGGCGGAGAAGGAGCGCGAGCAGCAGGTCGCCGCGGATCGGCTCGCCGTCGCCGAATCGGACCTGGCCACGCTGCAGCAGGAAGCCGCGGACACTCAGACCACCGTGGATGAGAACTCCACGTCCGTCGCCGACCTGGTGGTGGCCACCTACCAGGGAGACAACGCGGTCACCTCCTGGACCTACGTCCTCGCCTCCGACTCGGTTGATGACCTCACCGACCGCGCCTCCACGATGGAGATTGCCACCGGCGTGCAGGAGTCGGTCCTCACCGCCGCGGAGGAGGAGCGGGCACAGGCGGCCAACCGGGAGGCCCGCCAGGATGCGACCACTTCTCGCGTGGCCACGCTCAAGGCGGAGGCCGACGCCGCCGAGGCGGAGGCCCAGACGGCCCGGGACACCGCGCAGACCAAGCGCGATGAGGTAGCCACGCTCAAGAGCGAGAAGGAAACGGCCGCCACCAACCTGGAAGCCCAGAAAGAAGGCCTGGAGGCGCAGCAGGCGCAGGCCGCCGCCGACGAAGCGGCCGCCGCGGCCAAGATCGCCGAGATCGACGCCGCCAACCAGGCCTCCGCGGGCTACACCGGGGCCTCCTCCAGCTCCGTGTCCGCATCCTCCCTTGGCGGTGGCGCCATCGGGCACCCGCTCACCGGCGGGCTCACCGTCGTCTCGCCCTACGGGTACCGGGTCCACCCCATCACCGGCACCTACAAGCTCCACGCGGGCGTGGACCTGGCGGCCGCACAGGGAGTGCCCCAGTATGCGGGCGTCTCCGGAACCGTCACACACAACATCAACAGCTCGTGCGGTAACGGGGTCATCATTGACGGCGGTGTCATTAACGGCCAGTCCGTGGTGCTGGCCTACTGCCACCTGTCCTCAATCACCGTGGCCAACGGCGCCACCGTCTCCAAGGGGCAGCAGATCGGGCTGACGGGTATGACCGGCGGCGCGACCGGACCGCACTGCCACTTCGAGGTTTACCTCAACGGCGCGAGCATTGATCCCATGACCCTGCCCGGGTTCTGATTTCGGTGGGGCTGCGGGCCGCTCACGCCGGTGCGGCCGGTGGCTGCTGCCTTGGCGAGCGCCGCGGGCCGCAGTAATATGCGGCGCCGTGGCCTGAGGAGCCGGGACGAGGGGAAGGGGATGCCAATGGCTAAGAAGACCGACGGGGTGAAGAAGCCGACGGCGGCACAGCGCGCCAAGGCGGCTGCCGCCGCGCACAAGACCATCGCCCGCAACCGCAAGGCGACCCACGACTACTTCATTGAGGACCGGTACGAGGCTGGACTTGCCCTGACTGGAACCGAGGTCAAGGCCCTGCGCATGGGGCGGGCTTCGCTGACCGAGGCGTGGATCGAGATCGACCGCCGTGGCGAGGCGTGGCTGCAGGGCGCGCACATCCCCGAGTACCTGCAGGGCACGTGGAACAACCACTCCCCGCGTCGCAAGCGCAAGCTGCTGCTGCACCGCTCGGAGCTTGACCGGCTCGCCCAGCGGGTGCAGGCCAAGGGCTACACCATCGTGCCGTTGGAGCTGTACTTCATCGACGGGCGCGTCAAGCTGGAGATCGCCCTGGCCCGAGGCAAGCAGGACTGGGACAAGCGTCAGGCCCTGCGCGAGGCGCAGGATAAGCGTGAGGCCGCGCGCGCCGTGGCCGCCGCCAACCGCCGTCGCGGCTGACGGCCGGCCCCCTCGCCGAAACCGGCACTAATAACATGCCGAAACCGGCACTAATGACGTGCCGAGACCGGTCGATATGACGTGCCGAGACCGGTCGATATGACGAGCCGGGCGTGTCGACCGTCAGGCTCTGGCCGAACTCACCAGCGGTCGTGCACGTGAGCGCGGATGTTCCGGTCGTACAGGTCCGTGAGGGCGTCGTGTAGATCCTCGCTGAGTTGGGGCAGGGACGCCGCAGCGGCATTGGCGGCGGCCTGCCGGGCATTGCGCGCCCCCGGGATGACGGTGGTCAGCCCCGGCTGGTCGAGGATCCAGCGCAGCGCCACCTGTGCCGGGCGCGCACCCTTGGGGCCGAGCTCGCTGCATAGGGCGGTGAATTCACGGGCGGAGCGCACGCCGACGTCGAAGGGCACGCCGGAGAAGGTCTCGCCGATGTCGAAGGCTGCGCCGTCTCGGTTGTAGGTGCGGTGGTCGGAGGCGGGGAAGGTGGTGTCCTCCGTGTACCGGCCGGAGAGCAGTCCGGAGGCCAGCGGCACGCGCGCAATGATGGCCGTTTGAGTTTGCAGCGCCATCGGCAGCACCTGCTCCAGGGGCTTGCGGCGGAAGATGTTGAGGATGATCTGGACCGAGGCGCAGCCGGGGCGGGTCATGGCCTCAAGCGCCTGATCGCAGGTTTCCACGCTCACGCCGTAGGCGCGGATACGGCCGGCGTCGACCATCTCCTCGAGCCAGTCCCAGGTGCGCTCGGCGGCGATGACCTCGCTGGGCGGGCAGTGCAACTGCACGAGGTCGATGGTGTCCATCCCGAGGTTGGAGCGGGAGCGATCGTTCCAGGCGAGGAAGGCTTCGCGGGTGTAGTTCTCCGGCAGTTGCTCCACGCGCCGACCCATCTTGGTGGCGATGGTGAGGCCCGCCTCCGGGTGGGTGGCGGCGAAGGAACCGACGAACCGCTCGGAGCGGCCGTCGCCGTAGACATCGGCGGTGTCGATGAACGTGACGCCGGAGTCGACGGCGGCCTGGAGCGTGGCGGTGGCGTCCTCGGCGGTGACCTCACCCCAGTCGGTGCCAAGCTGCCAGGTGCCGATGCCGATCACCGAGATGCTGCGTTCCAGAGCGGGTAGGGGGCGAGTCTCCATGAGTTAATCCTCCTGATGGGCGGGCTCGTTGACATCCCATCGTTGGCTGTCAGCCGCCGAGCCACTGCCCTCATCTTAGTGGCCTCACGAAACAAATATGGTGGCGGAGGTCTCGTGACGGCGGAATCTGGGACTGATATCCTAGATCTGCCCGCGTGCGGGCGCAGTCCGTCCGGTGTGCCGGGCGGTGACAACTCCACAGGGGATGATCGGTTTCGACGACGGTCGTGGATTCAGGAGAAGCGGGTCGAGGATGCACAGTCATCTCGTCAACGCTCTGTGCGAACCAATAGGTGCCGATAACACTCGCACCGACTTCGCCCTCGCCGCCTGAGGCGAGCCTCGAAGTCCGTCAGCCCGGGGGCGCTTCCGCCCCGGTTCCTGGCGTCATCTAGGAAGCCACTGCTGAGGCCCCTCGCCATCGGGGGTCTCGGGACTTTTAGATGGCTGAGCCCGTCGGCGTCCTTGTTCGCGTGAGACGCCGGGGCTGAGAAAGTCAGCAGCGAACTGCACCCGGAGAAGTCCTGTTGCACCACCGTCGGACCGGGGTTCGATTCCCCGCATCTCCACGCATGAGCACCCTCCGGTGCATGGGTCCTTCGATCTGTGTGCTGGAGGGTGCTTTGTGTCCGCCTGCGGCGATGCCGGTCGAGAGGAGCGTCGGCAACTCCAGTTGGACTCCCAAGGCGAGGACGGACCGTCCCAGCCGCGTTTTCAGACGGTCCAAGCGGGCTTAGACAGTCCCAGTGCGCGTGACGCCCCAGCGGGTTTAGATTCCTCGAGCAGACTTCCAGACGACGAGCGTCGTCGGCGTCCGAGCGCGCATCAGCGGTCGATGTAGTGATCGCAGTTGCCGGTGAGCCAGTAGCGCCCGGTGTCGAGGTCGCCGTCAAGCATGGGCACCACGATATGTTCGTGCTGCTCGGTGAACTCCGGAGCGTAGGTGGTGATGGCGTTGAGCGTCGGGAAGGTATTCAGCTGCGACTCGGCGCGTGCCATGCGCGTGGTGTCCCCGGCGTCGGCCGCGTTCAGGTACTCATCGATCCAGCCGCACTGCCAATAAATGACCTCGGAGACCGCCAGGTCGCCCTCGGCCACGTGAATGGTGACTCCGGTGGAGTCGGGGTCCAGCCCGCTGTCTTCCAGGTCGCGTCGCGCCGCGGTGTTCGCCGAGTCGGCTTCAAGGGTGAGGGAGGTACCGTCCTGCTCCTGAACAGTGGCGCCGGCGAGCTCGGGCATGAGATCGGCCGGTGAGGGTACTTCCATTCCCGGCGCGAAGGTGAGCTCGTCGCCCGCGAGTTCGTGATGGGCGAGCTCCTCCACTTCCGGCGCGAGCGGTGCCTGGGACGACGCGGCCGGCTCGGGCGCGGTAGTTGCGGCATCGCCGCTATGCCCGACGGCGAATGGGAGCGCGAGTGCGGCAAGCCCCGCCAGGACGACGATCCCGGCCGTTCGTTTCTTGCTCATGGTGTCTCCTCACCTGAGGGCAGTGAACAGAGCATGACCGCCTTCTTCCCCGCACACATGCGACACGCCCGTCTCAGGTATTGAGGGTAACACGGCATAGATGCCTGTGCGTGCTCGTTAGTCCAGCTGCTCGAACTTGCGTGCCCAGGCGGTGCGGATCGGGTTGGCGTCGGCGATCATCGCGTCGAAGCGTTCGTCGGCGATGTCGATGACCTCGCCCAGCGCCACCCGCGCCTCCCGGGCGGGGGAGGACTCCACGCGCTGCCAGCCGCGGGCCACGAGCTGACCGCGGTCGGCCACCCGCGCCACGCACATGACCAGGGGACGGCCGAAGCGTTCGCGGTAGGCGGCGGCCAGTCCGCGCAATTCGGCGGCATCGGCGTCGTCCATGTCCTCCAGGGCCAGGGAGGCGGTGTCCAGGTGCGCCTGATCGTCGTCGTCGCTCGACAGCAGCAGCTCCACCACATCCCGGTAGCCGTGCACGAGCGCCTCCTGCTCGGCGGGGGAGGCGGACAGGACCGCATCCTCGAAGGCCTGGCGCAGTTGCGACGTCGAGGCGAAGGGCCGCTGCTCCCAGGCACGCTCGGCCGGCCAGGTAGCGCCGTCGTACAACCCGGAGAGCGTGGAGACGAACTCCTCACGATCCATCGCGTTGACGGCGTCCAGGCTCACGCTCCGCCCGGCGACGACGGTCACGTCCTCGCCGCGCTGGCGACCGACGTGGAAGAAGAGCAGGTTGAGCACAACGGCGGTCAGCGCCCCGATGGTCACGCCCGAGCCGAAGATGATCTGGAGCCAGGCCGGCATACCGGCGGAGATGTCGGGCTTGAAGGTGACCAGCAGGGCCAGGCCGATCGAGGTGGACACGATGACCGAGTTGCGGTTGTCGCGCATATCCACCTTGCCGAGTGTCTGGATGCCGACCACGGCCACCGAGGCGAACATGGCCAGGCTGGCCCCACCGATGACCGGCGTCGGGATGGAGGCGACGACGGCGCCCGCCTTCGGCAGCAGACCCAGCACGATCATGATGGCGCCGGCCACGGTTACCACCCAGCGGGACTTGACCCGGGTGAGCCGCACCAGGCCGACGTTCTGCGCGAAGCAGGTGTAGGGGAAGGAGTTGAGCAGGCCGCCCAGCAGGGTCGAGAGCCCGTCCGCGCGCAGGGCGGCGGCAATGTGGGCGGGCGTGATGCGCTTGCCGACCACCTCGCCGGTGGCGAAGACGTCGCCCGTCGTCTCCACCGCGGTCACCGCCATGACGATGACCATGGACAGGATGCCGGCGGCGGAGAACTGGGGGATGCCGAAGTAGAAGGGCGTGGTCACGCCCAGCGGGGCGGCGTCGGCTACCCCGGAGAAGTCCGTATCGCCCAGCACGACGGCGACGCCCGTGGCCGCCACCAGGCCGATGAGCACCGAGATGGTCGCCATGAAGCCCTTGAAAATGCGCTGGACCGCGACGATGAGGACGATGGTGAGGACGGCGTAGCCCAGGCCCCGCAGGGTGAGGGCGTTGACGGCCGCCTCCGAGGCGCCGGCGGGGGCGTTGGTGCCGAAGGAGACGATGTCACTGGCGGATACGCTCATGAGCGTGGTGCCCATGACGGTCAGCAGCGTGCCGGTCACCACCGGCGGGAAGAACCGCAGCAGCTTGGCGAACCAGGGGGCGGCGATGAAGGTGAGGATTCCGGCCGCGATGATCGACCCGTACATGGTGGGCAGGCCCGCATTGCCGCCGGTGCCGCCGGAG
>NZ_JAWDJJ010000296.1:0-13983 GCF_032465695.1 Actinomyces sp. MRS3W | reverse complement strand
GCCGCACCCGACCCCGCCCCTTTCACCGAAACCGGCACTAATGACGTGCCGAGACCGGCACTAATGACGTGCCGAAACCGGCACTAATGACGTGTCGAAACCGGTCGTTGTGGTGTCGGGGTTGCCGGTGGGGCATGGTCCGTGGCTGTGGTCGCGGTTGGGGCCGGTGTGGAGCGCTGATGGTTCTTGCCTTCTGAGAAACGGCGCGGAGCGGCAGGAGTCTTCAGACGGACGGTTCGGCACGTGA
Source organism: Actinomyces sp. MRS3W (assembly GCF_032465695.1). NCBI lineage: Bacteria > Bacillati > Actinomycetota > Actinomycetes > Actinomycetales > Actinomycetaceae > Actinomyces > Actinomyces sp. MRS3W. Next base: position 13,736 of record NZ_JAWDJJ010000296.1, on the reverse strand, counting down.
GCCGACGATTCGTACCCTCCAGCGGACACTTCGGCACGTGGGCTGACGGTTCGGCAGCCAGGGTGCCGAAGCGTCGCGTCAAATGCCGAACCGCCTACGCCAACTGCCGAACCGTCGGCGCATGGTACGAACCGTGAGCACCCACCCATGTGTTCTCATTCCCATGCAACTGGAGGCAGGGCCGGCGCACAACGAACCAGCACCACGGAGCACCCCCGCCCGTTTAGCCAACACCGTTTGGGTCCGACATACACATCACAGAGCCTGTTCGGAACTTGCTGGGCCTGGGCTCGTTGAGCTTGTGCCGATCTGTGCTCCACGCCGCCAGACGCCGTCGCCCCACCAACCTCCACACCGCCATAAGTGCCGGTTTCGGCACGTTATTAGTGCCGGTTTCGGTGAGCGCTGTCGTCCTGTGGGGAGGCGATCATCTAGCCTGACGGCGTGAATGCGAACGAGACAGCCGGTATGACCGGCGCTGCGTCGACCGCCCCGCTGCTGCATGCGATCATCCCCGCCGGCGGTGCGGGCACTCGGCTATGGCCGCTCAGCCGCCGCCGGCGGCCCAAGTTCCTCCTGGATTTGACCGGCTCCGGCCGCAGTCTGTTGCAGGGCACGGTGGCGCGGCTGGCGCCGCTCGCCGCGAGCACCACCGTGGTCACCGGGACGGCGCACGCGGACGCCGTCGCCCAACAGCTGCCCGACCTGCCACCGGAAAACCTCCTGGCCGAGCCGGCCCCGCGCGACTCCATGGCCGCCATCGGCCTGGCCGCGGCGGTCATCGCCCGCCGACATGGGCGCGAAGCAATCGTCGGCTCCTTCGCCGCCGACCACCTCGTCGCCGACGAAACCGCCTTCCAGGACGCCGTCCGCCAGGCGGCGGCCCTGGCCGCCGAGGGGTGGCTGGTCACTATCGGCATTGAGGCCACCGGCCCCTCTACGGCCTTCGGCTACATCCGTGCCGGCCAGCCCCTGGGCGTCCCCGGAGCTCCGGACGGCCGCCGCGTGCTCGGCTTCACCGAGAAACCCGACGCCGCCACCGCCGCGCAATACCTCGCTACCGGGGACTACCGGTGGAACGCCGGCATGTTCGTTGTGCGTGCGGGCATCCTCCTGGACCACCTGGCCGCTAACAAGCCGCAGCTGGCCGCCGGCATCGACGAAATCGCCGCCGCCTGGGACACTCCCGATCGTGAGGCGGTCACGGCGGCCGTCTGGCCCGGACTGGAGGCGATCGCCATCGACCATGCCATCGCCGAGCCGGTCGCCGCCGCCGGCGGCGTGGCGACCGTGCCCGGTGCCATGGGTTGGGACGACGTCGGCGGCTTCGCCACCCTCGCCGAGCTGGTAGCCCCATGCGCCACCGGTCCGGCCGCCGGCGCCGCGGTGCTGGGGGAGGCAGACGTCGAGGCGGTGGACGCCCCCGGTGCGCTGGTCATCTCCACAACGGGCCGCAAGGTGGTGCTGCTCGGGATGCCCGACGCCGTCGTGGTTGACACCCCCGATGCGCTGCTGGTGACGACGCCGGAGCGCGCCCAGGACGTCAAGGGCGTCGTCGACCGGCTCAAGGCAGCCGGGGAGGACTCTCTTCTGTAGCGGCGCCACCCAATACTTCAGCCGCTCTGCCACGCGTCGGTGCGGCGCGGATGCGGGCGCAGGACCGCCCCGAACCCGTGCAAGGACTGCAAAAAGCTGTAAAGACGCTGCCCGTCACGGGCCTCGGCGGGCAGCGTGCGCACGCCATGCCCGGCTGCGGCGCGGGTCACGTCATGGTCGCAATGTGGCGTGCTCGCACCGTTTGTGCGGCAAGCCTCAGCGGAGCGTCTATCCTGGTAGCTGAGCAGAGCCGTCCCGGCCAGCTCCTTGCAAGGGCGCAAGCCCCGAATCCCATCTGGAGACACGACCGTGAAGAAGAAGTATTCCGCCATCGCGCTTGGTCTGGTTGCCGCCTTGTCACTCGCCGCCTGCGGTTCGGCGCCCGATGACTCCAGTTCGTCCTCCTCGGGAGGTGCCGCAAGCGACTTCACCGCCTGCATGGTTTCGGACGAGGGAGGCTTCGACGACCAGTCCTTCAACCAGTCCGGTAAGGAGGGCCTGGACCGCGCCGAGGCCGACCTTGGGGTTAAGACCATTGCCGTCGAATCCCAGTCCGACGCCGACTACCCCACCAACGTCGACTCCCTCATCCAGCAGAACTGCAACCTCATCATCGGCGTTGGCTTCAACCTTGCCGAGCACCTGACCACCGCCGCCCAGGAGAACCCGGACATCCAGTTCGCGCTCATCGACTCCACCTTCGCCGATGCCGAGGGCAACCCGGTCGAACTCGACAACGCCAAGCCGCTGGTCTTCAACACCGCCGAGGCCGCCTACCTGGCCGGCTACGTCGCCGCCGGCACCACTCAGTCCGGCACCGTCGCCACCTACGGCGGTCAGGCCATCCCGACGGTCCAGATCTTCATGGAGGGCTTCGCCAAGGGCGTGGCCAAGTACAACGAGGACAACGGCACCGATGTTGAGGTCCTGGGCTGGGACCCCGACAACCCGAGCTCCGGCTCCTTCGTCGGCAACTTCTCCGACACCGCCAAGGGACAGCAGCTCACCGAGCAGTTCCTCTCCCAGGGTGCCGACATCATCCTCCCGGTCGCCGGCCCGGTCGGCTCTGGCACGCTCGCCGCGCTCAAGGAGGCCGGCGACGAGAACAACGCCATCATCTGGGTCGATGCCGACGGTTACGTCAAGACCGAGTCCGACGGCGGCAGCCCCTACATGCTGACCTCCGTGGTCAAGGGCATCGACACCGCCGTCTACGACGCGGTTCAGGAGGCCTCCGCCGGTAACTTCACCTCCGACCCGTTCATTGGCACGCTCGCCAATGACGGCGTGTCCATCGCGGAGTTCCACGACTGGTTCTCCAAGGTTCCCAGCGACGTCAGGGAGGCGACGGACGAGCTCAAGCAGCAGATCATTGACGGCTCGCTGGACGTCTCCACCCCCTACGACCCCTCCTGACCCGGTCAGCATGACGCCCGGAGATCAGTGACGGGATACCGGTGACGCCGTCGTCCTTGACGGGGACGGCGGCGTCACCTTTTCCCGGCCCGGTCCTACTCGACCGCGCGGCCGCACCCACCTCACCATTCCCAACTGCCTCACCACAGGAAGCGAGCCCCTCGTGAAGCTCGAGCTCCGCGGAATCACCAAGGTATTCGGATCCCTCGTAGCCAACGACCACATCGATGTCACCGTCGAGCCGGGTCAGATCCACGCCCTGCTAGGGGAGAACGGTGCCGGCAAGTCGACGCTCATGAACGTCCTGTACGGCCTGTACGACCCCGACGACGGCGAAATCCTCATCGATGGCAAGCCGGTCACCTTCTCCGGACCTGGCGACGCGGTTGCCGCCGGCATCGGCATGGTCCACCAGCACTTCATGCTGGTGCCTGTCTTCACCGTCGCCGAGTCCGTCGCCTTGGGCTACGAGCCCGCCGGGGTGGCCGGCGTCATTGACGCCAAGGCCGCCGCAGCGAAGGTCAAGGACATTTCCGAACGCTTCGGCTTCGACGTCGACCCGGACGCCTACATCGAAGACCTCCCGGTCGGTGTGCAGCAGCGGGTAGAGATCATCAAAGCGCTGTCCCGCGACGCCAAGATCCTCATCCTCGATGAGCCCACCGCGGTGCTCACCCCGCAGGAGACCGATGAGCTCATCGCCATCATGCGCGACCTCAAGGCCGCCGGCACCTCCATCGTGTTCATCACGCACAAGCTGCGCGAGGTGCGCGAGGTCGCGGACACCATCACCGTCATCCGCCGCGGCAAGGTCGTGGGCACAGCTGACCCCACCGCCTCCGAGACCGAGCTCGCCGGGCTCATGGTCGGACGCTCCGTCTCCTTAAGCGTGGACAAGGGGGAGCCGGAGCTCGGCGACGTCGGTCTGGAACTGCGCGATGTGAGCCTGTTGGAGGGCGGCACCACCCTGCTCGACGACGTCAACCTCCAGGTGCGCAGCGGCGAGATCGTTGGCATCGCCGGTGTCCAGGGCAACGGCCAGACCGAGCTTGCCGACGTCCTGCTGGGGCTGACCGCACCCACCGCCGGCACCGTGTCATTCGGCGGACAGGACGTGACCGGGCTCGGGGTCCACCAGCGCCTCGGTGCCGGACTCGGCTTCGTCCCCGAGGACCGTTCCACCGACGGCATGGTGGCCGCCTTCTCCGTGGCCGAGAACCTCATCCTTGACCGCTTCGACGACCCCGCCTTCGGGTCGGGCCCGGCGATCAACCCGGGCAAGGTCCGCACTCACGCGGAGCACCTGCGCGACGAGTTCGACGTGCGCGTCACCGACGTCGCCGACCCCATCTCCACGCTGTCGGGCGGCAACCAGCAGAAGGCGATCCTGGCACGGGAGCTGTCGCGCCAACTCAAGGTATTGGTCGCTTCTCAGCCCACCCGCGGACTGGACGTCGGCTCGATTGAGTTCGTTCACAAACGCATCGTGGCCGAACGAGACAACGACACCGCCGTCCTTATCATCTCCTCCGAACTGGACGAGATCTATTCACTGTCAGACCGCATCGCTGTCATGTACCGCGGCCGGATCGTGGGCGTAGTTCCGCCGGATACGCCCCGCGACGTCCTGGGCCTCATGATGGCCGGCGTTCCTTTTTCTCAGGCTAGCGCCCAGGAGGAGACCCGATGAGTGAAGCAACGACCGCCGGCGCCGCCGAGAAAACGGATCAGAATCCGGACAAGCCCGGCATCCTGCGGCAGATCGCCGAATCCAATGCGCTGATGGGGGTGCTGGCGATCGTCTCCGCCATGATCGTCGGCTCACTGCTCATCCTCATCGCCGACGACGACGTGCGAACCACCGCCGGCTACTTGTTCGCCCGGCCCGGCGACTTCTTCGGCGCCGTCGGCACCTGCCTGGCCGAGGCATATACTGCGCTCTTCCGGGGCGGCATCTTCGACTGGCAGGCCTCTTCTCCTGCCCGCATGTGGCGCCCCATCACCGAGACGCTCACCGTGGCCACGCCGCTGATCCTGTCGGGCCTGGGCATGGCCGTTGCCTTCCGTGCGGGCCTGTTCAACGTTGGCGGGCAGGGGCAGATCATCCTCGGCGCCATCGTGGGCGGTTACATCGGCTTCGCCTGGCACCTGCCCGGCGGACTGCACATCCTGGTGGCCATGATCGGCGCCATCCTCGGCGGCGCCCTGTGGGGAGGCATCTCCGGCGTACTGCGAGCCACCACCGGCGCCAGCGAGGTCATCACCACCATCATGCTCAATTCGATCGCCGGCTACCTCATGGCGCATGTGCTCACCACCGCCACCTTCATCGGGGAGGGCAACGCCAACCCCAAGTCGCTGCCGGTGGCGGCCACCGCCCAGTACCCGCGGCTGCTCGGTGGTCCCTTCCGCCTGCACCTGGGCTTTATTGTGGCGCTGCTGGCGGCCGTATTCGTGTGGTGGCTGCTCGAGCGCAGCGAAATCGGATTCCAGTTCCGCGCCACCGGCCTCAACCCGCAGGCGGCGCTGACCGCCGGCATCAACGTCCCCAAAATCACGGCGCTGGTCATGATTATCTCCGGTGCGCTGTGCGGCCTGGCGGCCACCGCCCCGGTGCTGGGGACGCAGCATTACCTGACCGGCTCCGTCGCCGGGAGTATCGGCTTCGACGCCATGACCGTCGCCCTGCTGGGCCGCTCCACGCCACAGGGCACCGTCCTGGCGGGTCTGCTATTCGGAGCACTCACCGCCGGCGGCACCACCATGCAGGCGGCCACCGGCACCCCCATCGACATTGTGCTCGTGCTGCAGTCCATGATCGTTCTGTTCATCGCGGCCCCACCGCTCGTGCGCGCCCTCTACCGGCTGCCCGCACCCGGCTCCTGGAGGCGCCGCCGTCGCGACGCCGCCGCCGCGGCCGCAGGTAAGGAGGCCTGAGCCATGACGTCCTCGCAGACTCTCACCCCGGCTCACGAGACCCGCCCGGAGGCGGAGACCATCGCCGTCGTCGAACCGATCGCTCTCAAGCTGCCGATCACCGGCGTGGTCGTGGTCCTGCTGGAATTGCTCATGGCCCTGGGAAGCCACGGTGATACGCGCTTCCAACTCGCCACCAAGGCCGACTTCCTCAAAATCCCCGTGTTCGCGCTGGGGGCCCGCCCGGTCACCATCGTCATGGCACTGGTTGCCTGCGCCGTCACCGTCTACCTGTGGACCCGGGCCGTGGCCCGCGCGAAGGTCGGCGCCTGGGCCGGCCTGCTACTCGGGGTGACGTTCATCATCGCCTTCCTCACCTGGGCCGGCGCCGGACGCTCCACCGTCATTCCGCTGGTGACCATCCTGTCCTCCACGCTCGCGCTGTCCGTGCCCCTCGTCTTCGGTGCGCTGGCTGGTGTCGTGGGGGAGCGCAGCGGCACCATCAACATCGCCATTGAGGGACAGCTCCTCGGCGGCGCTTTCCTGGGTGCGGTGGTCGCCTCCATCGCTAAGACCCCCTGGGCGGGCCTGGTCGCCGCGCCCTTCGCGGGCATCCTGGTTGCCCTGCTGCTGGCCCTGTTCGGTCTGAAGTACCGCGTCAACCAGATCGTCGTCGGTGTGGTGCTCAACGTCTTCGTCTCCGGACTGACCAGCTTCCTGTTCTCCACCGTCCTGACCGACAACCCGTCCGGCCTCAACACCGCCATGCGGCTGCCGACCCTGCCCATCCCGGTGCTCAGTCAGATCCCGCTCATCGGCCCGGTCCTATTCCGGCAGACGATCCTCGTCTACCTCATGTACGTGGCCGTCGCGGTGCTATCCTTCATGCTGTTCCGCTCTCGGTGGGGGCTGCGCATGCGCGCCTGCGGTGAGCACCCGCGGGCGGCCGACACCGTCGGAATTAACGTCATGCGCACCCGCGTCAACAACCTCATGCTTGGCGGCGCGCTCGCCGGGCTCGGCGGGGCCTTCTTCACCATCGGCTCCGGCCTGGCCTTCACCAAGGACATGTCCGCCGGCAACGGTTACATTGCCCTGGCGGCCATGATCCTCGGGGCCTGGAACCCGGTCGGCGCCCTGTACGCCGCCCTCCTGTTCGGCTTCGCCACCTCCGTCGGCCAGACCCTGTCCGTCATCGGCTCCCCAATCCCGGCGAATATCATCCTCATGATCCCCTACATCGTGACCGTCTTCGCCGTTGCCGGGTTCGTCGGCCGCGTGCGCGCCCCCGCCGCGGAAGGCGTGCCGTATCCGTGAGCGAGAGGAAAGGAGTTCACGCCGTGTCTGAGCCAACGGCCCGAGTGCGCGGCGCTGCCCCGCAAGCGGCAAACGAAGCCGGGGAGTGCACCCGGCCGACCATTGACACCGCCACCTGGGAGGCGCTGCGGGAGCTGGCGATGCAGGCCATGGAATGCGCCTACGCCCCCTACTCCCGCTTCAAGGTCGGTGCCGCCGCGCTGGTTGACGACGGCCGGTTCGTGTCCGGCTGCAATGTGGAGAACGCCGGCTACGGCGTTGCCCTATGCGCCGAATGCGGCCTCGTCTCTGAGCTCGTGCGCACCGGCGGCGGCCGCCTGGTCGCCTTCGTCTGCGTCGACGGCCGCGGCGAGCCCTGCTCGCCGTGCGGGCGCTGCCGCCAGGTGCTATCCGAACACGCCCATCCCAGCATGCTGCTGGCCATGCCATCGGGCCTGAAAACCATCGACGAGGTGCTCCCCGACCGCTTCACCAGCGCCGACATGGACTGGGTCAGCGCCACAACCTCAGGAGACCGCCCGTGACCACGCAGCCCACCCCTTCCGCACACTCCACGCACCCAGCGCAGCCGGAGCCCTTCGACGCCGTCGACATCATCGCCGCCAAGCGCGACCGACACCGCCTCACCGAGGCGCAGATCGACTGGGTCATCGACGCCTACACGCGCGGCGTCGTCGCCGACGAGCAAATGAGCGCCCTGGCCATGGCGATCTACCTCAACGGCATGGACCGCGGCGAAATCGCGCGCTGGACCGACGCCATGATCCGCTCCGGTGGTCGCATGGACTTCTCCGCCCTGGACCGCCCCACCGCGGACAAGCACTCCACCGGCGGGGTCGGTGACAAGATCACCCTGCCGCTGGCGCCACTGGTGGCCGCCTTCGGCGTGAGTGTCCCACAACTGTCCGGGCGGGGCCTCGGGCACACCGGCGGCACCCTGGACAAGCTCGAGTCGATCCCCGGCTGGCGGGCGGACCTGTCCCATGACGAGATCATGGAGATGCTGTCCGTGCGCGGCCCCGGTGCCGTCATCTGCGCCGCGGGCGCCGGACTCGCCCCCGCCGACAAGAAGCTCTACGCCCTGCGCGACACCACCGGCACCGTCTCCTGCGTGCCGCTCATCGCCTCCTCCATCATGAGCAAGAAGATCGCCGAGGGCACCGGCGCGCTCATCCTCGACGTCAAGGTCGGCTCCGGCGCCTTTATGAAGGAGCAGACCCAGGCGCGCGAACTCGCCGAGACCATGGTGGCCCTGGGCAAGGATGCAGGGGTGACCACACGCGCCCTGCTCACCGACATGTCCACTCCGCTGGGGCTGACTGCGGGCAACGCCCTGGAGGTCCGTGAGGCCCTCGACGTGCTCTCCGGCGGCGGGCCGGCCGACGTCGTCGCCCTCACCGTCGCGCTCGCCGCCGAGATGCTCGACGCCGCCGGGCGCCCCACGGGGCAGGACGAATTGCGTGCGGCTCTGGCGGACGGCCGTGCCATGGATGTGTGGCGCGAGATGATCCGCCGCCAGGACGGCGACCCCGACGCGCCCCTGCCCACCGCTCCCGAAAAAGAGGTGGTTGTGGCCCCGGCCGACGGCGTCCTCACCCGCCTGGATGCGCTCGGCGTGGGCGTGGCCGCCTGGCGTCTGGGGGCCGGACGCGCCCGCAAGGAGGATCCCGTGCAGGCGGTTGCCGGCGTCGAGATCCACGCCAAGCCGGGCGATACGGTCCGCGCCGGGGAGCCGCTGCTGACCCTGCACACCGCCACGCCGGAGCGCTTCGAGCGTGCCCGTGAGGCTCTCACCGACGCGATGATCGTCTGCCCTGCCGACGCTCCGGAGGCTCGGGCCGCCGTCGCCCGCCGTGAAGCCGGCGTCGTGCTGGACCGGATCGTGTGAAGCATCGCATGGGCGACCACTGGCACGCGGCGGGGCCCGCGGCGCGGATACGCGTGGCGGGCTCCCGGCTGCGCGTCGGCGCATTGACCCATGCCGGTGATGCCGTCACCCTGACCCAACACGACTCCACCACCTGCGGGGCGACCGTCGTGCTCGCCGCGCGCCTCCTGCTGGGCGCAGGCGAGCTGCCCGTCCCGGTTGCCACCCGCTCCGGCAAGGCACTACAAGCGGAGCTGGCCGCGGCCCAACAGCGGCTGCAAAGCCGCATGAACCGCCGCGCCGGTGGCCCGCTCGGGCCCCTGCCCTGGACGCGGCGCCTGGGCTCCACTCCCTGGGCCGTGGCGGAGCAACTGACGCAGGCGCTGCGCCACTCGCGTCCGGACGCCGCCGCCTACACCGTGCGGCGGGTGGATGATCGCGGAGGGCGCTGGCCCGCCGCCGTCGCCGCACTGCGGCAGTGGCTGGCCGACGGCGTCCCCGTTGCCCTGCTCACCGGCGGCCCCCTGGCCCGCCGCCGGGATGATGCTGGGCGTCTGCGCGGTACGCTGCACGCGGCCATAGCTAACACGCCCGCGATACCGCGACATTACGTGCTCGCCCTGCCCTGGGCCTGCATCGGCGACGGCGACCCCGGTACGGGTCGTGTCCACCTCTACGACCCCTCCAGCGGCACGGTGCGCGTCGTCGACCTGCTCGCCGCTAGGCCGCCTTCGGGACCTGGCCCGCGTGAATTGGGTTACTGGCCTCGCGTGCTCGCCATGCTCACCCCGGCCGGGACGCCGCCTCCGGCCCGGGGCTCGTACCCTGGAACGCCGCCCCTAACATCAAGTCTCCATCAGCACATCACCAGCGAAAGGACCACCATGCCCACCCGTGCAGAGATCGCCGCCGTCATCGACCACACCCTCCTCAAGCCCGAGGCCACCGGAGAACAGGTGGCAGCCCTGGTCGCGCAGGCCGCCGAGCTGGGCACCTATTCAGTGTGCGTGTCTCCCAACCAGCTGCCGATTACCGTGCCCGCCGGTCTGCACGTGGCCACGGTCTGCGGCTTCCCTTCCGGCGCCCACGCCACCGCCGTTAAGGCCGCCGAGGCCGCAGACTCTGTTGCCAAGGGCGCCGACGAGGTAGACATGGTCGTCAACCTTAAGCTGGTCAAGGAGCACGACTACGCGGGAGTTGAGGCGGATATCCGCGGCGTCGCTGAGGCCTGCCGCGGCTGTGACCGCTCGGCGCTCCTCAAGGTCATTATCGAGTCCGCGGCACTGACCGACGACGAGATCGTCGCCGTCTGCCGGGCCGCCGAGGCCGCCGGCGCCGACTACGTCAAGACCTCCACCGGCTTCCACCCTGCGGGCGGGGCCTCGGTGCACGCCGTAGAGCTCATGCGCGCCACGGTCGGTGACCGGCTGGGCGTCAAAGCCTCCGGCGGCATCCGCGACGCCGCCACCGCAATCGCCATGATCGAGGCCGGTGCCTCCCGCCTGGGTGTGTCCTCCACCGTCGCGATCCTGGACGGCCTGCCCGCCTAGGCGATTGGTTCCGAGGGTTGTGGGGGTGTTTCGTTCTGGTTGGGGTCGGCGTGGAGGCGCCGGGTGGTTGTCGGCGGCGTGCCGGGGCGATCGGTGCCGGTGCAGGATCGGTTGGCGTCGAGGCCGGTGCCGACGCCGGCCCGGGGCGGTGTCCGTGCCCCTCTTTTCACCGAGACCGGCACAAGTGACGTGCCGAGACCGGCACTTATAACGCACTGAAACCGGCACTTGTGACGTGCCGAGACCGGTCGATGTGGTTGTGGCGACCGGGTGCGTGTCGGTGTCGGAGTGCCGGGTTCGGGTCGTCCTGGCGTGGCCAGCGCCCCAATCCTCCACGCCGACGTCGAATACGACCCTTTGAGCCCGAAGCCTCCGTGCGCGACTGAGGTCTGGGGCGCAAAGGGTCGTATTCGTCCACCGGGCAGCCCCGATTGTGAGGCCTCGGGGCGAAAGGGTCGTATTCGAGCCCCACCTACGCCCGGGAAGCGCCCCTCGCCGCAGACCCCAGGGGCGGTCGCCGCACCGCATCGAGGACGCCGGTGTCCGGCATTCTCATGCACAGCCGTTTTTTCCCCCGGGGCGCCGCTGACGCGTTGAGCCACGACCGCTCCGGCCTCGTCATATCGACCGGTTTGGGCACGTCATTAGTGCCGGTTTCGGCATGTTATTAGTGCCGGTTTCGGTGATACCACACCACGAGCCGGGCGCCTCGTCCCACACCCACACACCGACCCACACCCTTGGAATCAATCATCTAGTGCGGCGGGTGATGGCGCTAGCCCGGTAACGGCGTCAGCACTCGGGACCGGTCGTGGGCCGCTGGGCACCCAGCACGACGCGCAGGTCGGACTTGATCTCCTCCAAGCGCAGCGCCGCCGCCCGACGGGCCACCTCGACCGGCTCGTCGACGGCCACCGGCATGACCACCTCGCAGTAGCACTTGAGCTTGGGCTCGGTGCCCGAGGGGCGCACCACCACGCGGTCGTCGGCCGCCGTCTTGAAGATGAGGCCGTCGGTGGCGGGCAAACGCTGGCCGTTACCATCGGCAGCGCCATCCATGAGGTCGAAAACATCGACGACCGGCGAACCCGCCAGGGAGGCGGGCGCCCCTCCGGCGCGCAGGCGCTCCATGGCGCTGGTGATGAAGCTCTTGTCCTCCACCCGCACACTCAGCGGACTGGTGGCGTACAGGCCGTGCTCGCGCGCCAGGCGGTCCAGCAGGTCATCGAGCGTGCGCCCCTGCTGCTTGAGCGTGGAGGCGAGCACCGCCAGGCGCACGGAGGCCGAGATGCCGTCCTTGTCCCGCACTGCGGCCGGGTCGACACAGTAGCCGAGCGCCTCCTCATAGCCGAATACGAGGTTGGGCACGCGGCTGATCCATTTGAAACCGGTGAGCGTGTTGCGGTGCGCGAGGCCGTGCGCTTGGGCGATCTTGCGCAGCAGTCGCGAGGAGACGATGGAGTTCGCAAGCACACCGGTTCCGTTGAACGCAGCCAGCTCGGCGGCCTGCTCGCCCAGCAGTGAACCGACTTCATCGCCGGTCAGCTGCCGCCAGCCGCCCTGGACGTGAACGTCGGGAACCGCGGCGGAGCAGCGGTCCGCATCCGGGTCGTTGGCAATGATGAGGTCTGCTCCGACCTCTCGGGCACGCGCAAAGGCCAGATCCAGGGCGCCGGGCTCCTCGGGGTTGGGGAAAGTGACGGTCGGGAAGTCCGGATCCGGGTCGAACTGTTCGGGCACCACAACCACGTCGTCGAACCCCGCGCGTGTGAGGACCTCGCGGCAGATCTCTCCGCCCACACCGTGCATGGCGGTGAGCACAATTTTCAGCGGGGCGACCGCACGCGTCCGGGCGGCCTTGACCGCCCGCTGCGTGTACTCCTCGACCAGGTCAGCACCGATGGTCTCCCAGCCGGACTCGGGCATCGGCACCGAGGCCAGCGGCCCGACGGCGGCGATCCGCTCGGCGATGGCGGTGTCATGCGGGGGAACGATCTGTGCGCCCTGCCCGGAGTCGGTGACCGCGCGGCCACCGAGGTAGACCTTGTAACCGTTGTCCTGCGGCGGGTTGTGCGAGGCGGTCACCATGACACCGGCGTCGGCGCCGAGGCGGCGCAGGGCGAAGGCGAGTACCGGCGTCGGGCAGTGGGTATCGAACAGGATGGCGTGCCCGCCCGCACCGGTGACCACGGAGGCGGTGTCCTGGGCGAAACGGGCGGAGCCGTGGCGGGCGTCATAGCCGATGACGACGCGGAACCCATCGCCCAGCAGGTCATGCAGATAGGCGGACAGTCCAGCGGCGGCCCGGATGACGACGACCCGGTTCATGCGGTTGGGCCCGCCCCCCAGACGCCCGCGCAGTCCGGCGGTGCCGAACTGGAGTGTGCCGGAGAAGGCATCGGACAGGGCAGCGGTAGCGGCGGCGTCGCCATCGCGGTGGGCGGAGAGCAGGTTGGTCAGCTCCCCGCGGGTGTCGGGATCCGGATCCTCGATGATCCAGGCGGTCACGGCGGCGGCCAGGTCGGTTGCCACCGCGCGCTCGAGCGGGTATGTCATGGGGCGACCGTACCGTGCCGGGGCTGGCTGGAGCGGCGGCCGTGATGGCCGTCATGGGTGGTGGTGAGCACATCTCACTCACAGGAAGCGTGCCTGCCCTCAGGGTGTCTCCGCCGGTAGCGGATGTGGGTAGGGAATCATGCCCTCATGGCAGATGACACCTTCCCCGACGTTGTTGACGAGGCCGCACGCGGCCAGACGCGCGATCCCGTGGGAGACGGGACGCGTGAGACGTACCGCAAGGGCCCGGTCATGCTCCGCGGCTCCCAGATCCCCACCCGCACCACCGACGCGCGGCTGCTGGACCGCCGCGGCGACGCCGACTGGCTGCACACCGACCCCTGGCGGGTGCTGCGCATCCAGTCGGAATTCGTGGAAGGGTTCGGCGCCCTGGCCGAGGTGGGGCCGGCCATCAGCGTCTTCGGGTCCGCCCGCACCCCCGCCGCGGCCCCCACCTACCAACTGGCTGAACAGATCGGGGCGGGGCTGGCGGGCTCCGGCTACGCGGTCATCACCGG
>NZ_JAWDJJ010000295.1:0-2306 GCF_032465695.1 Actinomyces sp. MRS3W | reverse complement strand
GCGCTTGGACGGGGCGGCGCCGGCGCAGGTGCCGGTGCGGGCAGGCCGGTGCGGGTGCCGCCGCACCGCAGTGCCCGGCCCCTCTCACCGAAACCGGCACTAATAACATGCCGAAACCGGCACTAATGACGTGCCGAAACCGGCACTAATAACATGCCGAAACCGGCACAAGTGACGTGCCGAAACCGGTCGATGTGGCTGTGGCGGCGAGTGGGGGTCGGTGCTCTGAGCTACCGGGTTCGGGCTGTGCTGCGTGGCCTCGCCCCGCCAGGGAACCGACGATCGGGGTGTCAGCGAGCGAGCCTTCCATATCAGGGCCAACTACAGCGTCTTGACGCCTGACTGCGCACCCACGCTGGTCGAATACGACCCGTTGTGCCCCGGACCTCCGCCCACAACTGAGGACTTGGGCCCAAAGGGTTGTACTCGACCACCAGGCCACCTCGAAAGGGAGGCCTCGGGCCTAAAGGGTCGTACTCGAGCACCATCTGGCACAACGCATCCGGGCGGCACCCTGACGCAGACCTCACAGGCGACCGCCTCCGACACATCGAGAACGTCGGCGAGCACCCATGTACGCAGCCGACAACCCTGCGCGCCGCGGACACTGAGCCCCGGAAATCCTAGGCTCGTCATATCGACCGGTTTCGGTATGTCATTAGTGCCGGTTTGGGCACGTTACAAGTGCCGGTTTCGGTGACGCTATGCCACGGGGCAGACGCCGTACCCTGCACCGCCCTGCGCCGTGCTGCACCGGCCCACACGCACTGTGGAAGGGACAGAAGGCAACCGCCTGAGGAATGGCCCTGGGCGTACTCGGCCTTCTCTTTCGCCGCCGCGCAGCAGTTCTCGTCAGAGCTGCTGCGCGGCGTCGTATATCTCCTGCGCCTGTGGGCTCGGGTACGCGTCGTCCCGGTCGATGACCCCGTCGTGCAGGTCGTAGAAGACGCAGCCCGAGCCGGGATCGGTGGAGCCGTACTCGCGCCGCTCGCACAATGCCACGTCGGCAAAGTACGGGGTTCCCGCGATAGCTGCGAGCACGGGCGCGGCCTGTGAGGTCTCCGGGAGGTAGTCGGCGCCCCGGGGCAGGCGGCGTACCTGAATACGGGGCTCGGGGTTTTCAACGAGATCGTGGTCGGTGGTATCGAGCAACAGCGCCGGGTCGGTCCCGTCGGGCAGCGGGACTTCAACGATGTTGTTGATGACGTTGCGGATGATGCTGGCTGGCGGTTGAGCGTCAGGAGCGGAGATGATCTCAACGTCCCATCCGTTGAAGGTGAAGTTGTCGGTGAGGGCTGTCGTTTCCATACTGTCGCTGAAAGATTTGCTCGAGAGCAGCCTTGCGGGAACCGCGTCCACCTCGCCGCGCTCCACATCGATCGAGTTCAGCCCGATCTCGACGGACGCGACGTTCTCCCCGGCCAGGTCGGTGGCGACGCCGATCAATTCCAGTCGGAGCGCGCGAGCCTGCGGCGTCAGGTCGCTGTCATCGGTGCTTCTCGGCGGGACCGAGACGTCCACGAGACGCAACTCGGCGGAGTCATACACCCACTCCAGGCCGATCTGGAAGTAGTCCGCGTTGACGCGGCGGTTCTGCATCGCCTCCTCCAGAGCGGCGTCGACAATGGCAGCGGCATCCTCGGCGCTCGTGTCCGGGACCAAGACGACGTCGGCATGCAGGCTGCACCCGGTTTCCATATGGCTGGTGCAGTAGACCTCGGCGGAGTCCACCGCCTGCTGCTCGGTGAGCCAGGCACGCATGGCGCGCTGTCCGTGTTCTCCGCAACCGGTGAGGGGCAGTACTGCTAGCGTCAGCACGATCGCTGCGGTGGCAAGGCGGCGCGCGCGCCGCGGCCGGGAGGGGTGGGGTGTGTTCTCCCTGGCGGGGGCTAGGTCGGAGCTGGGCGTGGTCATGGCGGAATCGTTGACGATGCGCGCGTGAGTGACCAGGGGGAGCGCTCCCCACGGGTGCGACGCGGACCGCGCAGTTGCGTGGAGGCCCCGCCGCCGGCCCGAGGCGACGGCGCACATGTGACCACCGGTGGCCTCTCACAGGCGGGCGCTGTATCGTGACCATGCTCGACAAGACCCCGTGACGCTTCCTTAACCGGAGGTATGGTGAAGACGCTTCCGGACTGGCATCGCCTGGGCGCTGCGCACGCGCCGCGGCATGCGGGCACCAGCCTGCGTGCTCGCGGGCGATGGCTGTCGGTGCTGCTCGCGCTCGTGCTGGCCGCGCCGCTTGCCGGCATCTCCACTCGTGCCGCGCACGCTGTCGACGTCGCTGCGGACAGTGCCAGCGTGGG
>NZ_JAWDJJ010000294.1:0-3054 GCF_032465695.1 Actinomyces sp. MRS3W | reverse complement strand
AGCCAGGTGGGGATGGCGGCGGTGGGGGTGCCGATGATGACGTCGAGGCCGTGGCGCTGCGCGGCGTCGATGGCGCGGTCGACATGGGTGAAGTCGAAGACGCCGGGGGCGGGGTTCCAGGTTCCCCAGGTGAACTCGGCGATGCGGATGGTGGTGAAGCCGGCGTCGACCATCATCTGCATGTCATGCTCGAGCCGGTCGGGGCCCGCGGCGGCGGGGGTGTACTCGTCGTAGTAGGCGGCTCCGAAGATGAGCCGGTCGGGATGCTGCGTCATTGTGCCCTCCTGTGCGGCGCCCTCGCCGCTTATCTAGTAGTTACTAGATAGTAGACTACTGGGGGCGAGAAGGGAAGGCCCTGCTGGCGTGCCGCACGGCGCCGCAACCCCACAACCTGTGCCCATGCCTCCTGATCCACACTCAAAAGTGACCATCTGTCGCAACTTTTGGCGCCGCGCGCGTACGCTCCGGCCAGCGTCCTCGCATTTGCCCAGGTCAGAGCCCGTATCCGAAGGTAACCATTACGGCCCTCCGGCAAAAGTTGAGACCGATGGACACTTTTCACGCCGCGCCGACCACACAAACGCAGCGGCGCCCCTCACCAGACGTCGGAACGCGGGTGAGGGGCAGCGAGGAGACGGCTGCTATGAGCGTTGGCGGCAACTCGCCACTCACCCGCGGGTGAGTGGCGCCGCAAGCGCGTCAAGCAGCGAAGGGCTCCAGGGCGCGCGCGGAGAGCACGCCCTCAATAGCGCGCACCTCATCGAGGACCGAGTCGTCCAACTCGCCTTCGACGTCGACGAGCGTGACGGCGAGGTCGCCGCGGGAGCGGTTGAGCAGGTTGGCGATGTTCTGCCCGCGCTCGGCCACCAGCGTGGAGACCTGACCGACCATGTTGGGCACGTTCTGGTTGACGATGACCAGGCGGCGGGTGCCGGGCTCGCGGGGCAGGACCGCCTCGGGGAAGTTGACCGAGTTGTGGACCTGTCCGTCCTCGAGGAAGCCGCGCAGCTCGTCCACGGCCATGACGGCGCAGTTGCGCTCGGCCTCCTTGGTGGAGGCGCCCAGGTGCGGCAGGGAGATGCACTTGGGGTGCTTGTGCACGGCGGTGGAGGGGAAGTCGCACACGTAGCCGCCCAGGGTGCCCTCATCCAGGGCGGCTACGACGGCGGCCTCGTCCACGATCTCCGCGCGGGCGAAGTTGAGCAGCACCGCGGTCTCCTTCATGAGGGCCACGCGCTGGGTGGAGACCAGGCCGCGGGTGGACTCGATGAGGGGGACGTGGACGGTGAGGATGTCGGCGCGGCGGAAGACCTCCTCCATGGACTCGGCGCGCTCCACCTCGGCGCTCAGGTGCCAGGCGTGCTCGACGCTGATGCCGGGGTCGAAGCCGACCACGTTGAGCCCCAGCCCCAGGGCGGCGTTGGCCACCTGCACGCCGACGGCGCCCAGGCCGATGACGCCGAGCGTCCGCCCGGGCAACTCGAAGCCGACGAACTGCTTCTTGCCGGCCTCGACGGCGCGGGCGATCTCGGCGTCGTCGCCCTCAAGCTCGTGGGCGAAGCGGGCGGCGGGGATGAGGTTGCGGGAGGCGATGAACAGTCCCGCCAGCACCAACTCCTTGACCGCATTGGCGTTGGCGCCGGGGGTGTTGAACACCGGCACGCCGCGCCGGGTCATGGCGTCGACCGGGATGTTGTTGGTGCCGGCGCCGGCGCGGGCGATGGCCATGACCGAGTCGGGGATCGGGACGTCGTGCAGCTTGGCGGAGCGCACGAGCAGGGCGTGCGGCTCGGTGACATTGCCGCCGACGTCGTAGCGGTCGTCGGGGAAACGGGACAGGCCCGCACCGGAGATGGCGTTGAGGGTCTGGATGCGGAACTGCTTGGTCATGTTGTGCCTTTCCTGGGGTATCCGGAAGGGGCGCTCAGGCGCGGGTGCGCTCGAACTCGGTCATGTAGTCGATAAGGGCGGTGACGCCGTCGTCGGGCATGGCGTTGTAGATAGAGGCGCGCATACCGCCGACGCTGCGGTGACCCTTGAGGTTGGTCAGGCCCGCGGCGTCGGCGCCGGCGAGGAAGTCGGTGTCGAGGGCGGGGTCGGCCAGGGTGAAGGGGATGTTCATCCAGGAGCGCGAGCGGGGCTCGACGGGGTTGGTGTAGAAGTCCGAGGCGTCGATGGCGGCGTACAGGCGCTCGGCCTTGGCACGGTTGCGCTCGCCCATGGCCTCCAGCCCGCCGGTGGACTCGATCCAGTGCAGGATGAGGCCGAGCAGGTAGATGGAGAAGGTGGGTGGGGTGTTGAGCATGGAGTCGGCCCCGGCCATGGTCTTCCAGTCCCAGATGGCGGGGACGTCGGGGCGGGCGCGGTCCAGCAGATCGTCGCGGACGACGACGACGGCCAGGCCCGCCGGGCCGAGGTTCTTCTGGGCGCCGCCGTAGATGACGCCGAAGCGCTCAACGTCGATGGGGCGCGAGAGGTAGGTGGAGGAGAAGTCGGCCACCAGGGGGACGTCCCCGGCGTCGGGCACGTAGGGGAACTCGACGCCGCCGATGGTCTCGTTGGGCGTGTAGTGGAAGTAGGCGGCGTCGGCGGGGACGGTGAAGGAGCCGGGCTCGGGGGTGGTGGTGTAGGAGGAGGCGGCCTCGTCGGCGACGGTGAGGGCGTTGACGCCCTGGCGGGAGGCCTCCTTGATGGCCTTCTTGGACCACTGGCCGGTGTTGATGAAGGCGGCGGTCTGACCCGGGGCGGCCAGGTTGAGGGGGATGGCGGAGAACTGGCCGGTGGCGCCGCCGGCGAGGAACAGGATGCGGTAGTTGTCGGGGACGCCGGCGACGCGGCGGAAGGTGGCCTCGGCGTCGGCGGCGCAGGCGACGAAGTCCTTCCCGCGGTGGGAGACCTCCAGCACGCTCATGCCGGAACCCTGCCAGTCGGTGAGCTCGGCGGCGGCCTGCTCGAGCACGGGCAGCGGCATTTGGGCGGGGCCTGCGGAGAAGTTGTACACGCGCATGGGGCACACGATAGTCGGGCAGCGCGGTCGAGCGCGCGGCGTCTCAC
>NZ_JAWDJJ010000293.1:0-2505 GCF_032465695.1 Actinomyces sp. MRS3W | reverse complement strand
GTGGAACGCATGGGGTCTCCTTGAGGTGTGAGCGCCGACGCTCGGTGACGGCGGCCGGGCTTGGCCATCTGCCGCCGACGCCGACGGTGCGTGGTGCCCACCAGTGTTGCCACCGCGCATATGCGTCGGCTGTGTACGGCATAGGCGCCCGGCGTGAGTTTGCTGGCCGCGTCTGCTACGCCACTTCACCGCTCAGTACGCCAGTTGACCGTGTGCTGAAGGCCTGCGAGGCGTTCAGTGAACCCCGAAGTGGCGTAACAGACCCCGATCAGGCGTAGCGGACCCCGAAGTGGCGTAGCGGACGCGCTAGCGTGCGGTCATGCCACCACTACCCGGCTCCGATGCCGCCGCTCCGCCCTTCGCGCTTGTGCCCGCCGCCTACGTGCTGCTGCTGCGCCCGCGAAAAGACGCGGGCACCGAGGTGCTGTTGCAGCTGCGCCGCAACACCGGTTTTATGGATGGTCATTGGGCCGCCGGAATCGCCGGGCACGTCGAGCCCGGGGAGTCCGTGACCGCGGCGGCGGTGCGCGAGGGCGCCGAGGAGGTGGGCGTCGTCGTCGACCCCGGCGAGCTTGAGCCGCTCACCGTCATCCACCGCAGCAACGCCGTCGGCGGGCCGCCGCGGGAGCAGCGGGTGGACTTCTTCTTCACCCTCACCCACTGGCGCGGCACGCCCACCATCCTGGAGCCCGCCAGATGCGGCGGCCTGCGCTGGTTCCCCCTGGACGCACTGCCCGAGCCGATTCCGCCGCACGAGCTCACCGCGTTCACCGCCCTGGCGACGGCGCTCGACGGCGGGCAGCCGGTCCCCGCCATCACGTCCTTCGGGTTCGCCGGACGCTGATACCGGGGCGGTGGCCGCTCAGCGCTGTCGGGCGTTGGCAGAGGCGACGACGGCGTCGAGGGTGGCCGCCAGCTCGCCCTCGCGCAGGTCGGCGGGGGTGAACGTGCTCATGTCCTCCGACGCGTCCACGTAGAGCATAAGTTGCACGGCCGGAGCGACCACGTGCATGCTCCAGCTGCCCAGCACCGTGCGCCACTGCTCGACCGCGCGGATGGCGCCGTCGCCCGAGTAGCCGACGAAGCCGACGGTCTTGTTCTGGAACTCGGAGAAGAGGTGGTCGGTAGCGTTTTTGAAGGCGCCGGGGATGCCGTGGTCGTACTCGGAGGTGACGAACACGAAGCCGTCCTGGGAGTCGACGGCGTCCGACCAGGCCTGCACCCGCGGGTCGTCGTAGTGCTTGTTGGCCATAGCGGGCGGGAGCTGCCCGGTGAACAGGGGCAGGTCGAAGGACTTGACGTCGATGATCGAGTAGTGGGCGTCGCCGCGGGTGCGCGCGTGCTCGAGCACCCACTCGGCGATCTGCTCGCCGAGGCGGACCTCCCGCACCGATCCGAGGACGATCCCGATCTTGGGCTTGCTGGCCATGTGAACCTTCCCTTCATGCCGAAGCTCGCCCGGGTCCGGGCGGCACAAGCCTCAACTCAACACGGCGGCCAACGCCGAAGTCAGCGAAACCAAACGTTGACATCGTCACAGTTCCGTTATACGGGTGACGTCGGCCCGCACGGTGGTCGGCTCAGAGCCCGAGGAAGTCCAGGATGTCGGGAAGTTCGCGGCGCGCTTGCACCAAGCCGGCCTCATAGGCGCTCACCACGCGGTCATAGCGCAGCTCACCATTCTCGATGCCCATGCGGTCCGGCTGGAACAGGTAGACGCGCCCCTCCCGGCGGCCCTGCTCCAGCTCCTCAAGGGTCCGGTTGTAGGCATCGGGACGGTTGATGATGGCCTCGGCGACCTCCGGCTGCTTGCGGAACATGCGCCGGTAGGCGGAGGCGCGCTTCTCCGCGGGCTTGCGGTAGCCGGCAGGGCGGGTGGACACCACGAGCATGCGCTCGTACCCGTCGGCTGCGGCGGCGTCGGTGGCGAAGCCGCCGGTCGGGCCGAGCGCGCCGTCGAGGTAGGGGACGGAGTCGATGTGGACGGTGGGCATGAGCACCGGCATCGACGACGACGCCTGGCAGCGCACCAGCAAGTCCTCCATGACGTGCATGTCCTCCAGGCCCCAGTAAACCTCTTCGCCGGTGTCGCAGCGGAAGGAGCCGATGCGCACGGTTGCCTCGGAGGACTTGAAGGTCTCCCAGTCGAAGGGGAATAGCTCATCCGGCAAGGAGGTGTGCTGGTAGATGTGCTCGGAGTTGAAGTAGCCCTGGCCGCGGGCGAAGCTGCCCCAGCCGCCCGCGTCAGGATCGGTGGTGAGCCCGACGAAGGCCTCGCGCGTGCGCCACAGGTCCCGGGAGACCATGTTGACGGTGTTGGTGGATCCGGCGGAGATGCCGCCCACCCAGGGGAAGAACAGCCCCTCCTCCAGCAACACCTGGACCAGCGCAGCCGTGTAGGTGCCGCGCATGCCCCCGCCTTCAAAGACGAGGGCCACATCATCGACGCGCCGGGTCACGGGCGCGGGCACGTGGGCGGGGTCCCCGAAGGGGACGGGACGGGAG
>NZ_JAWDJJ010000292.1:0-5485 GCF_032465695.1 Actinomyces sp. MRS3W | reverse complement strand
CCGGTTACACAGCCGGCGTCTCCCCCGCTCCTCCGATTCCGGTGGAAACCACCGCCGTACGCGACCTGCCGGTGCCCGAGTTCGCACCGCCGGGAACGGTGGCGCCGGTCGAGCCGACCCCGGAAATTGCCGCCCTGCGCCGTCGGGCTACCGACGCGCAGGCCGATGCCTCCCGCGGGCAGGTCCCGCTGGCACCCGCGCCCGAGCAGGCGGACCTGGAGGTCCTCGTGGAACGGTTCCGGACGGCGGGCGTACCCGTCACCTATCAGTGGACCGGCCGGGCGCTGCCCGACGACAAGGGCCTGCAGCTGACGCTGTTCCGCATCGCCCAGGAGGCGCTGACCAACATTCTGCGTTACGCGCCGACGACGCGGGCCGTCGCGGTCAGCGTCGACCGGCATGCCGGCACCGCCGTCCTCACCGTTGACAATGAGGCCGCACCCGGCTCGGCCCCACTGCACGGCTCCGGGAAGGGACTCATCGGCATGCGTGAACGCGCGGCCGTCTATGGTGGCACTGTGCAGGCGGGCCCGACCGCGACCGGCTGGCGCGTGCGCGCAGTCCTGCACTGGGACGATAACGACGAAGGGACATCGCCGTGGCAGATGCCGCAGTGAACGACGCCGCCCCCCTGGGTCCTGGCGGACAGGATGCTGAGGACCCGGCAACGTCTGGCGGACAGGCCGGACGCCGCCGCGGACCGGTGACCGTGGTACTCGCCGATGACCAGGCGCTCATGCGCATGGGCTTCCGCATGGTGCTCGACGCCGAGGACGACATCCAGATCGTTGGGGAGGCCTCCGACGGCGCCACCGCGCTCGCCCAGGCGCGCGCCCTGCATCCCGATGTCATCCTCATGGATGTGCGCATGCCGGGGATGAACGGGATCGACGCCACCGCCGCGATCAGTGAGCAGTGCCCGGACACCAAGATCCTTATCCTGACCACCTTCGACCTGGACGAGTACGCCTTCGCCGGCCTGCGCGCCGGGGCCAGTGGCTTCCTGCTCAAGGACACGCGCCCGGCCGAGCTGGCCGAAGCGATTCGCACGGTCGCCGGGGGCGAGGCCGTGGTGAGCCCGCGCATCACCCGGCGCATGCTCGAGATGTTCGCCTCGCACCTGCCCGCCGACGGCAGCGCCCCGGCGCAGGAGGATGAGCGCATCGCCTCGCTGACGCCGCGTGAGCGCGAGATCCTGCTGCTCATGGCGCAGGGTTTAAGCAATTCCGAGATCGCCGACCGTCTGGTCGTGTCCGCCACGACGGTCAAGACCCATGTGGGCAATGTGCTGACCAAGCTCGATGTGCGCGACCGGGTGCAGGCGGTCGTCGTCGCCTACGAGACCGGCCTCATGCACTGAAACCGGCACTAATAACACGCCGAAACCGGCACTTGTAACGTGCCGAAACCGGTCGAAATGACGGCTGGGGTGGGGCGATTCACCGTCGCCGCTATCGTCCGTACCCCAACGATCGCGTAGAGTAGCGCCGTTGCCCCGGCGAGGGATGTGCCAAGCGCATCCGTGATCGACGTGGTGGTGCCGGAAGGTGCTGCACGTCGTCGTGCCCGCCGGACCACCGAACCTGCGGGGCTGGCTCCCCGCCGTCATCGAGGAGAGCACATGGCTACCAACACCGTCACGCTTAACGCCACCGACCGCAACGAACTCGGCAAGGGCTCCTCCCGCCGGGCTCGCCGCGCCGGCCAGGTCCCCGCCGTCGTCTACGGGCACGGCACCGAGCCCCGCCACGTTCTGCTGGACGAGCACGCCACCCGTCTCGCCCTGCGCGGCAACGAGAACGCCCTGGTCGAGCTGAACATCGATGGCGAGACCCTCCTGGCCCTGACCAAGGACGTGCAGCGTCACCCGATCCGGCCCGGCGTGCAGCACGTCGACTTCCTGCTGGTCAACCGCACTGAGAAGGTCGAGGTCGAGGTTCCCGTCGTCGTCACCGGCGAGCCCGCCCCCGGCACCATCCACATCATCGAGCTCGCCCACGTGCTCGTCTCCGCTCCGGCCATCGCCATCCCGGAGACCATCGACGTCGACATCACCGGCGTTGAGGCCGGCTCCGCCATCCGCGTCTCCGACCTCACACTCCCCGACGACGTCGAGGCCATGACCGACGCCGACACCGACGTCGTCAACGTCACTCTCGAGGCGGTCGCCGCTCCTGAGGAGGAGGAGACCGCCGAGGCGGCCGAGGGTGAGGCCCCCGCCGCCGACGCCGAGTGACGGCCGATCACCTAGTCGTCAGTAGCGCTCTAGCCCATGAACGGCCCATGGCTCATCGTCGGGCTGGGAAACCCCGGGGCCCGGTACGCCCACAACCGCCACAACGTCGGACAGATGGTTCTTGACGTTCTGGCCGGGCGTGCCGGGTCTCGCCTGTCCAGCCACAAGACCCGCACCCAGGTCGCCGATGTGCGTCTGGGGGTTCTACCCGGGGGTGCACCCGGGCCGCGCGTCATCCTGGCCCGCACCACGAGCTACATGAACGAATCCGGCGGCCCGGTCAAGGCAGTCGCCCAGTTCTACGACGTCGACCCGGTCTCCCGCCTGCTCGTCATCCACGACGATCTCGATCTGCCGGCTCACACGCTCCGACTCAAGCGCGGCGGTGGCGAGGGCGGGCACAACGGGCTGCGCTCGATCTCCAGCGCACTCGGCACGCGAGATTACGCTCGTTTGCGCATCGGCGTCGGGCGTCCCCCCGGCAGACAGGATCCTGCCGACTTCGTGCTCAGCGATTTTCCGGGCCGCGAGCGCGCCGAGCTGGCGGTCACCCTAGAACACGCGGCCGACGCCGTTGAACACGTGGTGACCTTGGGGTTCACGGCCGCCCAGCAGCGTCTTCACTCCGCCTGAGACGCCGCGACCGGTGGCGGCGCGTCATTAGTGCCGGTTTCGGCACGTTACAAGTGCCGGTTTGGGCATGTTATTAGTGCCGGTTTCGGTGAAGCGCGGTTTCGGTGAGGGCGGCACGCACCTGCGCGACGGGCAGCTGACCGGGCGCGGAAGCGGGGCCCCCGGCGGTGGCGAAGGTGAGCGCCGAACCGAAAATCCCGCCGGCCAGTCTGGTCACGGCGCCCGCGGCACCCATCGCAATGGCGATGATCGGAATGGCCAGTTCCACCCGGGCGCGTGCGGCAACACCGAGCAGCCGCTCCACATCCGGCGCATCCGCCGGAGTGACGGCGATCTTGGCGACGGCGGCGCCCGCTTCCTGCATGGCCCGCAGCCGACGCGTCAACTCCTCCTCCCCCGGAGTGGAGGTGAAGTCATGGCTGGAGGCGACCACATCGAGCCCGCCCCGGCGCGCCAACCGGACCATCCCCGCCAGCTCGCCCCGGGCCAGCTCCACATCAATGGCGGCGATCGGCCCGATGCCCCGGCCACCGGGCTCGGGGGCGTCCTCATCCTCACCGGCTTCATGACCCGGAACGTCACAAGCCGCACCGTCGTCCCCCGTCAGCTCCGCTACCACGGCCGCAAGCGCGGCCCGGTAGGCGGCATCGTCAAGGTCGAGTCCGCCTCCCTCGGCGGCGGTGCGCACGGTCAGCAGGACCGGAATGCCGGAGTCACCCAGGACCTCCCCGACGGCGCGCGCCACCTCCAACCACACGCGCGCGAGCTCCGCGGGCGCCGGGTCTGCGGCAACCGGCCCTGCCAGAAGGTCGGCACGCAGCTCAACCAGGTCCGCGCCTGCCTCACGGGCGGCACGCGCCTGGGCCGCGCACTCTTCGGCGTCAGCGCCGGTGGTGGCCACGGCCACGACGGGCCGCTCACCCCCCACAGTCGCACTCCCCCACGTGACGGGGTGCGCGCAGGCCGGCGATCCGGGCACCGCGATACCACGCGCCCCTAGCCGGTCCCGCACTTCCTGTGCGCGTCGGAGAACGCCTGCGCGGTCTGCAGCGGCGCTCATGCCCGCTCCCGGCGCTGCACAATCGACAGTGCAATACCGTCGAGAATGTCGGACAGGCTGGTCATGACGGTGGTGAGCGGATGCCCTGCGGCCGCGGTGTCGGCCCCGACCCGAGCCACGACCTCGCTCCACACCAGCGCCCCCGCGGCAATGACGTCGCGGCGCCCCGGCAGCAGATACCCCCAGGACTCCCGCTCGGCGGCGGTTGAATGGACGATCGCGTCGCAGGAAGCCAGCACCTTCTCCATCGCCAGTTCGGCGCCGTCAATCGCCTCCCGCTCAAAACCGTCCAGGCCCAGGGCGTGCGCCGTGACCGTGGTAATGGTGCCGGCAAGCCCGACCAGGCGGGTCGCCGCCCCCAGGTCGACGGCGTCGGCCGCCCGGTCCAGCAGGGCGCGCACCTCGCTTCGCGCCGCCCGTTCGGCCTCTGAGTTCACGCCGTCGGCGAGGTAGCGCTCGGTGATGCGCACCGAGCCGGTGTTGAGCGAGCAGGCGGCCTGCGGGGAGTCCACGCCGAGCACAAACTCCGTGGAGCCGCCGCCCAGGTCGACGACGAGCCGCGGCCCGGCCGGTCCCGCCGTCCCGGGACCGAGCAGTGATCCAGCAAAGGACAGGCACGCTTCCTCCTGGCCGGTGACGACCTCGGGGAGAATGCCGAGTGCCTCATGCACCCCGCCCACGAACTCGTCCCGGTTCTCGGCGTCGCGGGTGGCGGAGGTGGCCACAAAACGGGCGTGGTCGGCATCCAGCAGCACCTCCAGCGCGGCGCAGGTGGCGGCGTATTCATCGACCACCTCCAGGGTGCGCTCCAGGGCACCGGTGTCGAGGCGGCCGGTGCGGTCAACCCCCTGTCCGAGGCGGACGATGGTGCTCGAGCGGTGCAGGGGGTGCAGGCGGAGCGGCCCGTCGGCGGCGTCTCGGGTGACGTCGGCAACGAGCAGGCGAATGGTGTTGGTGCCGCAATCAATGGCGGCCACGCGGGTCATGGACGGATCCCCCTTGTGGTGTGCTTCAGCAGTGACAGTGGGCGGGATCCCACAGGCCGCGTTCGCCGAGGGCCTCCAGGGTGAGGTCCCCGATCGGGTTGATGCCCCGCCCGACGGCGAGCGTGTGGGCGAGCAGCGCGTGCAGGCACTTGACACGGGTGGGCATACCGCCAGCGGATACGCCCGCTATCTCCTCAGGGATTCCCAACTCGGCGCGGCGGGCGAGATAGTCGGCATGGGCGGAGGCGTACGCGGCGGCGAGGTCGGGTTCTGCCACCAGGCGCCGGTTGAAATCCTCCATGAGGTGCTCCGCCTCCAGGGTGGAGCACCCGCGGACGGCCGCCGGGTGGGTGAGGTAGTAGGTGGTGGGAAAGGGCGAGCCATCGGGCAACCGCGGGGCCGTACGCACCACCGTGGGCCGACCGCACACGCAGCGGGCTGCGACATCAACGACGCCGCGGGGCTCGCGTCCCAGCTGCACGCGCAGAGTTTCCAGGTCGGCTTCATGCACGGTCACTGCTGTACTCCCGAATCGGTGGAAGGGGTCGGTGTGGGGGTAGCGCTCGGGGT
>NZ_JAWDJJ010000291.1:0-1439 GCF_032465695.1 Actinomyces sp. MRS3W | reverse complement strand
GAGCCGGTCACGCTCGTCGAGCGTGAGCGGCAGCTCCAGGCGGCGGCCGGCGCCCTCGCGGCCGACGATGGTCGGCACCGCCATGCACACGTCGGAGATACCGTGCCAGTTGTTCAGCAGCGGCGAGATGGTGAGCACGCGCTGCTCGTCGTTGAGGATCGCCCCGATGATGCGGGAGACGGCCAGGCCGACGGCGTAGTTGGTCACTCCCTTGCCCTCAATGATGCGGTAGGCGGAGCGGACCACGTCGTGGGCGATGCGGTCGCGCTTGGCCTGGTCGAACACGCCGCCGTCGAGGGTTGTGCCCCACTGGGTGATCGGCACGCCGCCAATCTCGGTGGAGGACCACAGGGCGACCTCGGAGTCGCCGTGCTCGCCGGCGATGTAGCCGTGGATGTTCTGTGTGGCGGTCCCGGTTTCCAGCGAAACCAGGTAGCGCATACGAGCGGTGTCCAGGACCGTACCGGAACCGAAGATCTGGTTCTCGGGAAGCCCCGTGATCTTCTTGGAGCAGTAGGTGACGACGTCGACCGGGTTGGCCACCAGCAGGAAGATGGCGTTGGGGGCAACCTCGACCAGCTTGGGAAGGATCTTCTCCATGATGCCGACGGTCGCACCGGCGAGCTCCAGGCGGGACTGGCCGGGCTTCTGCTTGGCGCCGGCGGTGATGGCAACCACGTCTGCGTCGCGGCAGATTTCTGGGTCATCGGAGCCGGAGACGGCGCCGGCGGAGGTGAACTGGATGCCCTGGGCGATGTCGAGGGCCTCAGCCTCGACCTTCTCCTTGACGATGTCCTGCAGGACGATCTCCCGGGCGACGCCCTTGGTGACGCAGGCGTAGGCGAGTGTGGAGCCAACCGCGCCGGCGCCGATGATGGCGACCTTGGAAGGACGGCCCGAACGGGCCGTGGGGTAAGAGCCTTGGGCGCTGTTGGTAATCGTGGATTCTGACACTGTGTTCCTCCGAATCTGGGGTTGTCAGTCTTGCCAGGTTGGTGAGCAGGCCCACCCACAGGTCAGGGTACGCGGTCGTCCACGACGCCGCACGAGTACGGAGGAAATACTGGCGGAATCGATCCCGGCTCGTATACGCCGGGTTCGGACGCCGTGCCCGACGCCGTGCCCGCCGTGTGCCGGGGGCGAACCTGCAGCGTGCCGCGGGTTAGCCCGCGGCGGCCAGGCGCCCCAGCGCCGCCAGGACAACCTCGCGGTCGCGGGTGGGCCACAGCGGCGGCATGGAACGGGCCAGAAAACTCCCGTAGCGGGCGGTGCGCAGCCGCGGGTCCAGCACGGCGACGACGCCGCGGTCATCGCTTCGGCGCACCAGCCGCCCCGCCCCCTGGGCCAGCAGTAGGGCGGCGTGAGTGGCGGAGACGGCCATGAAGCCATTACCGCCGGCGGCGCTGACGGCCTCGCTGCGCGCCTGGGCGACCGGGTCG
>NZ_JAWDJJ010000290.1:0-2540 GCF_032465695.1 Actinomyces sp. MRS3W | reverse complement strand
GGCGACCACAGCACGATCGCACACCCGCCGGCAACGACGCCGACACAACACACGAGGACCCGCACCATACACAACACACCGGGACCCCCTTCTTTTCACGCCCCAAAACCACCAACCCAACCCCACACGGGCGCTTCAGGTGCTCGCTGATTCCCCACCGCCACCCGACCACATGGCGGGGGCCTCTGCGCTATCCTCCTGACAGACACCCCAACAAACCCCAGGAGGACCAGATGACGGCGGTGGCATGCGGGATTGACATCGGCGGATCGGGCGTCAAGGGCGCCCGGGTCGACTTGAGCACCGGTGAGTTCATTGGCGACCGCATCCGGATCGAGACGCCACAGCCGTCCACCCCCGATGCAGTCGCTGAGGTGTGTCGGAGGCTTCTGGACGAACTCGGCATTAGCGCAAATGTTCCGGTTGGTATCGCCTTCCCAGCACCGATCGTTCACGGGACGATCCCGTTCATGGCGAACTTGGACAAGTCGTGGACGGGCGTCAACGTCAACGAGCTCATGCTGCGTCATCTTGGCCGTCCGGTCACTGCGCTTAATGATGCCGACGCCGCAGGTCTGGCGGAGGTCGCCTTTGGCGCGGCCAAGGGCGTGGAAGGGACCGTTATTCTCACGACCCTCGGCACCGGCATCGGGTCGGCGGTCATTGTGGACGGCACGCTCGTCCCGAACACCGAGTTGGGTCACCTGGAAATTGATGGCTACGACGCGGAAAAGCGCGCCTCCTCCGGACAGAAGGATTTGCAAGATCTGTCGTGGAAGAAGTGGGCCAAGCGGCTGCAACGGTACTACTCACACGTTGAGATGCTGTTCTCCCCGGATCTGTTCGTCGTCGGTGGGGGAGTGTCCAAGAAGCACGAGAAGTTCCTGCCACGGCTCGAGCTCAAGACCCCGATCGTTCCAGCGCAGCTGTTGAATACTGCGGGCATCGTCGGTGCGGCCTATCAGGCGAGCCGGGAGCAGACGGCGTCAGGGGACTGAGGTCACCTTCGCCAGATCCGCGTCGAAGCTTGAGCGGGGCAGAGGATGACGGTGGAGTGACGCTCCGGCGATACCGTGATCCGCTCCGTGGACGAGGCCTCGCGGCCTATCGTCTAGGCTGTTGCGCATGACTGAGACAACATCTGCTTCTACCGCCGTGGTGCTTGTGCCGGTTACTGCTGACGGCATGGTGGGGCCCCGCTTCGGCCGCGCGCCGCGCGTCGCCGTCGCCCGGGTCAACGACGGGGCGCTGGTGAGCTGGGAAGAAGAGGCCGTCGGCTGGGACACCGCACATGACCTGGGCACAGAAGGAGCTCACCACGCCCGAATTGTCCGTTTCCTGCGTGACCACGAGGTCGACACCATCGTGGCCACGCATATGGGCGTGGGGATGCAGCGCGTCGTCTCCCGCATGGGCATTCGGCTGCTCGGCACAGCGGGCGGCGATGCTCGCACCGCGGTGCTGACGGCTCTCGCTACGGCCGCGGCGGAGGGAACCGACCGGCGTCGGTAGCCGGGCGCCGCGGCCGACGGCGACCCCTGACTCAGCTGAGCGCGGCGGCGACAGCCAGGCGCAGCGAGTCCTGGAAACGCGTTTCGCGTTCGGTGGCAGTCATGTCGCCGGAATGGTCGAGCAGATGGTCGGAGATGGTGAGCACTGCCAGCGCCTGCTTGCCGAACTCGGCCGCCACTCCGTACAAGGCTGCGGCCTCCATTTCCACGCAGAGCGTGCCGTAGGCAGCCAGCCGCTCGGTCTGCCCCTCGGGGGTGAAGTAGAAGTGATCGCGGGAAATAATCGTGCCGGTGTGCAGCCGCTCGGCCAACCCGGCCTCCACGCCCGCGCGGTAGGCGGCCGCTGCGAGAGAGAAGTCAGCTACGGCCGAGAAGTTCACCCCGGGGATGCGCAACTGGTTCATGGCCGAATCCGTGTGCGCGCCGGTCGCGATGACCACATCACCCACATGCACGTGCTTGCCGATGCCGCCGGCCGTGCCCACACGAATAATGCGGTCGACCCCGTACTGACTGAACAGTTCGGTGGCGTAGATGGAGAAGGACGGCTGCCCCATGCCCGAGCCCATCACCGACAGCGGCTTGCCCTCTACTGTGCCGGTGAAGCCGAGCATGCCGCGCACGTCGGTGACCAGCCGGGCGTCGTCCAGCAGGCTCTCGGCAATGCGCTGGGCACGGCGCGGATCTCCCGGCATCAGCACGGCGGGGGCGAAGTCGCCGGGCTCCGCGGCAATATGAGGTGTGGCCATGATGGTCCTTTCACTTGTCAGTCCATGTTCCGCCCCGCCGCGAACCCGCTCGTATTCGAGCCTTGGCGAGGCGTGACACGCCAGTCTTACACACCCCGCCGAGTCTGGAATGGGAACCGACTAATAGGTGCGCATACGAGACTCTGCCTCGTGGCAGGCCCGGATTCCGCCCGCGTTACCTCGGTGCCGCATTGGTGGGGCTCGTCCGCATGGCGGGATACGGTAGGCAGGGCTGCGAGGTGCGACTATCGTCCTACCGTTCCAGCTCTGTGCCGTATGG
>NZ_JAWDJJ010000289.1:0-8433 GCF_032465695.1 Actinomyces sp. MRS3W | reverse complement strand
ACCCCGGGGCATGTTGACCCCGGGGTCGCGAGACGGCGCGGCGATCGGCGTCGTGCCGCGGCGTGGGGATCAGGCGCTGGCGACGGCGAAGCGCTCACCGCGGTGGGCGTCCCGCTCCGCCTCATCGACGAGCGCGATGGCCAGGTCCGCGGGGGACAGGTCGGCGCCGACCGGGTTGTCCTTGCCGACGGTGTAGGCGCCGGTGGACTGCTCCGAGGGGTAGGCGGGGGCCGGGGAGACGAAGGTCCAGGCGAGCTCGTCGCCAGCGGCGCGGAAGGCCTCCAGGATCTCGCCGAAGGCCAGGGCCTCGGGCTTGGCGACGTCGGGGAACTCGGGGGAGTCCACCAGGCGGTTGCCGTCGGCGTCCAGCAGCGACCCGGCGCCGCCGACGACGACGAGGCGCCCGCTGGGACGGGCGGCGATGAGCGCCGTAAAGGCGTCAACGGTCGGCTGAACCGGGCCGCCGGTGCGGTCGGGGGAGACGGTGAGGATGGTGGCGTCGGCGGCGTTGACGAGGTCGACGATGGCAGCGGTGTCCGCCAGGTCGACGGCGACATCCGTCGTGGCGCCCTCGGCGTGACGGCCGGAGCGGGAGGCGGAGGTGACGGTGTGACCGCGGCGGGCGGCCTCGGCGACGACGGCCGAGCCGGTGTTGCCGGTTCCGCCGATGACGGTGATGTTCATGGAGGCTCCTTGGTGTTGTGCGTGGTGTAGGCGGTGTGCGGGCGGCGCTGGTGTCTAGGTGCGGTCGTGTGTCCCCGGGTGAGGGCCCGCACGCTGGCTTGCGCAACCGCCGACCTCACAGTATGTTTTAGATAGCAAGTACCTCAAGGTAACTACGGAGTAGCTCGTGTCACATTTAACCGACGACGTTTCCGCGGCACCTGCGCCCGTCATGACCCCCGCAGCGTCGTCCCCCGTGGACGAGACATGCGCGGCGCATCCACTGTCCGCCTATGACGTCCTCTCACCTGCCTGTCCGTCCCGGACCGTGCTTCGCCACGTCGTCGACCGGTGGACGCCGCTTATTGTGGCCGTGCTGGCCGAGGGGCCACGGCGCTTCGGCCAGCTGCGCGAGGCGGTCGGCGGCGTCACGCCGAAGGTACTCACCCAGACCCTGCGTTCCATGGAGCGCGACGGGCTGCTGACGCGCGAGCAGACGCCAGGCGTGCCGCCGCGCGTCGACTATATGCTCACCCCGCTTGGCGCCGGTCTCGCCGAGCCGATCGCCGCGCTGCGAGCATGGGCCGAGGACAACGCCGAACAGGTGCTGGCCAACCGCGAGGTTTACGACCGCTCCCACCCCCAGCCCCAGGAGTAGGCGGCTGGCCAAGGGCCAGCGGGGTTGGGTTGTTTGACCGTCAATATGCATGCCGGTGCCGTTAACGCGGACCGTCTGCGTGCGGTTGGACCGTTTCCCGCCCTGGCGGTGGGGTGTGTGCCGTGATGTCGCCGTCTGGGAGGTGGTTGGGGCGGGCGGCAATAACGCTCCCGGACCCGGCACCCGCGCCCCCGTTTCGGAACCTGCCAAGCGCCAGCTGCTCGGTGCGTCACCCGGCGAGCACGCTACGTCATTTGTACCGGTCTCGGCACGTTACAAGTGCCGGTTTGGGCATGTTATTAGTGCCGGCTTCGGTGAGGGGGCGGGCACCTGCAGCGGCTTCGTCGCCTGAAAGTGCTCCCGCGCAGCCGCCGGATCGGGGACCATAGAGGTATGAGCGCTCACCGGCACGCCGCCTTTTCGGACACCGAACTCGAGCTCGCCGAGCGGGAGATCTTCACGACCCGCGTCGAGCGCTGGTATCCGGACATCATTGACGGCCTCATCACCCTGTACGGTGAGCCCACTGCCACGGCCACCGCCGTCACGCTACTGGCCGACGCTGCCCGTAGCTACGCCGTTCGTGATCCGGAGCTGCGCCGACTGGATCTGGCACGCACTCTTAACCCCGCCTGGGCGCAGGACCCCTCCCGCATCGGCTACTCCGGCTATACCGAGCGCTTCGCCGGAGACCTGCGGGGTGTGGAAGAGCGCATCGGCTACCTGCGTGAGCTGGGTGTCAACTACCTCCACCTCATGCCGCTGCTCACCCCCCGCCCCGGTGACTCCGACGGCGGCTACGCGGTGGCTGACTACCGCTCCGTGCGCCCCGATCTGGGCGATATGGACGACCTGGCCCACCTGACCGGCGCGCTGCGCAAGGAGGGCATGAGCCTGGTCATCGACCTCGTCCTCAACCATGTGGCCCGCGAGCATGAGTGGGCCCGCCGTGCCCGGGCCGGTGAGCAGCGCTACCGCGACTACTTCCTCATCTACCCCGACCGTACCGAGCCCGACGCCTACGAGCGCACCCTGCCGGAGATCTTCCCGGACTTCGCCCCCGGCAACTTCACCTGGGACGAGGAGGCCGACGGCTGGGTGTGGACCACCTTCAACTCCTTCCAGTGGGATCTCAACTGGCGCAACCCCCACGTCATGGAGGAGTTCGTCTCCATCATCCTGGAGTTGGCGGGCCGCGGGGTGGAAGTGCTGCGGCTGGACGCCATTGCCTTCACCATCAAGCGCAAGGGCACCGATTGCCAGGGGCAGCCGGAGGTTCACGCCATCACCGAGGTGCTGCGGGCGCTGACCCGCATCGCCTGCCCCGCCGTCGACCTCAAGGCGGAGGCGATCGTCGCCCCCACCGAGCTGCTGCAGTACCTGGGCCAGGGCAAGTACACCGGCAAGGTCTCTGACCTGGCCTACCACAACTCGCTCATGGTGC
Organism: Actinomyces sp. MRS3W; assembly: GCF_032465695.1. Classification (NCBI taxonomy): domain Bacteria; kingdom Bacillati; phylum Actinomycetota; class Actinomycetes; order Actinomycetales; family Actinomycetaceae; genus Actinomyces; species Actinomyces sp. MRS3W. The sequence continues at coordinate 5,668 of NZ_JAWDJJ010000289.1, read as the reverse complement.
AGATCTGGTCCATGCTGGCCACCCGCAGCGTGGGCCTGGCCGCCCAGGCGCTTGGCTCCTTGCCGGTTGAGCCATCCACCGCCACCTGGATCACCTACCTGCGCTGCCACGACGACATCGGCTGGGCCATCGACGACGCCGACGCCGAGGCGGTCGGGCTGGACGGCTACTGGCACCGGGTGTTCCTCGCCGACTGGTACGCCGGCCTGTACCCGATGAGCGACGCCCGCGGCATCACCTTCCAGTTCAACCCCGTCACCAACGACCGCCGCACCGCCGGCACCGCGGCCTCCCTCATCGGGCTCGAGGCCGCCGCGGAGGCGGTTGCCGGCATCGACGACGCCACCCCCGCCTGGCGCGAGGAGGAGTTGCGCACCTGGCTGGAGGAACGCCTCAACGCCATGCGCCTGGCCTACGCCATCATCTACGGCTGGGGCGGCATCCCGGTGCTGTGGAGCGGAGACGAGCTGGCGCAGTTCAACGACCCGAACTGGGACACCGAACCCGGACACGAGGATGACTCCCGCTGGGCCGGCCGCCCCCGGCTGAGCAAAACCGCCCTGGCCGAGCGCCACGACCGCTCCACGGTGGCCGGCCGGGTCTTCACCGACCTGGTCCGCATGGGCAAGGTGCGGGCCTCGCTGCCGCAGCTGAGCGCGGAGGTGCGTACCGTCGTCGCCCCCGTCGACGACGACGGCGTGCTGGTTACCTTCCGCGATCACCCGCGCGGCAGCTTCGTGGGCGTGTACAACGTGACTCCGGACTGGCGGTCCGTGCCCGCGGCGCGACTGGCCGAGTACGGGGTACTCGGCGCGGTCGACGTGCTCACCGACACGGTGCCGTCGGGTTCGACGACGTTGGAGGGCGCCGGCGACGGCCAGGTGCCGGTGCCGCCCTACGCCGCCTGGTGGCTGGTGCGCTCCACCGACTGACCGCGCTCGCGGGATGTGGCTGACCCGGCTCGCCGTCCACGTGCGCGAGCCGGGCGTGGGGCCTATCGGCCCTGTTGGTCCAGATGCCGCTTGAGCCAGGGGTCGGTGATGGCGTGGAAGCGGTCGGGGAAGGTGCGGCGCACGCAGTGCGGGGCGCCCTCGATGACCGCGGTGGTGATGGAGGCGTTGGCGCGGCGGGTGATGTTGGTGAGGTTGTCGCCGCGTAGCACCACCCGCTCGGTGCCGGTGACGATGAGCGTTGGCACCGCGAGGGAGTCAATGACCTCCTGCCAGGGGGTGGGCGGGGAGACGCAGCCCATGGCGATGAATCCCAGATCGACGCCGCAGGCGGCCTCCACGCTCGCCCGCACCTCCCGGGGCGACCATGTGGGGTTATTAGCCATCTCCAGGTCGAAGCGCGCCTGCGGGTCGGCGGCGATCTGCTTCATCTCGCGTACCTGCTGGAAGGCGCGGGCCGCCAGCAACCGGCGCCAGGCGGGGGTGACGAAGGCGGGATCCTCCGCCAGTGCCACATCCACCAGGTCGGGCCGGTGCGCGGCCACATCCAGACTGGTCACCCCGCCCATGGAGTGACCCACGACTGCCAGCGGCGCGCGCAGCGGACCCTCGCCGCGCAGACCGCGGGTGCGCAGGTCCTCCAGGGCGGTCTCCAAGTCGGTGGCCAGGCGTGCAGCGGTGGCGGTGTGGTCTGCCAGATCGGAGGCGTCCCAGCGTGGGGAGTCGCCGTGTCCGCGGGCGTCCAAGGCCACTACCCGGTACCCGGCCCCCGTCCAGCGGTCGATCGCCTCGATCCAGCAGGCCGCCGAGTCGGTGATGCCGTGGGATAGGACGAGGACGGGGGCGGCGTCGTCGTCGAGCGGTCCGGCCAGGTGGCGGGCGAGCGGGGCGACGGCGGAGGGTGCGGCGGTGAGGGTCACGCCCCGAGCCTACGACCGGCCGCCTCAGGGGCGGTGGACAGCGGCAAAATGTCCATCGGTCGCAACTTTTGAGCCGCGGGGCGGCGCGCACGGGCGGGCTCCATCGAGTTTTCCCCGGTATGAGGGGATTTCCGAAAGCTACTGGCCGGCGCCAACCGCAAAAGTTGCGACAGACGGTCACTTTTCTCCTGCGTAACCGGAGCGACGACGCGCCCGCCTGCTCCGACGAGCCTCGGATCGCATTCGTATCGCGCCGCCCGATAGTCTTGCCGAACCGAGACTTAACTTCTAGATTAATAACGTGACGACGATTCGAGAGGCGCGGCAGGGTCTCGGGCTTGCACAGAGCGATCTGGCCAGAAGGCTGGGCGTGTCGGTCGCCTCGGTGTCGCAGACGGAGGCGCGGGAGTCGCGCGGTGACATCACTCTGCGCACGCGTTCCCGTTATCTCGATGCTCTCGGACTGGTTGACGCCGGCGTCGTGGTCCCCCGCACGCCCGCGGGGAGCGCGGATGAGGTGGGGTTATCGGACCGGGTGACGAGAATCGATGCGGACAGCGCGGCGGCGTCGAGCCGGTCACGACGGCGCAGCCTGTTCCTGCACCGGTTGGTTGAGGATTCCGTCGACTGGTCGGACCGGGAGTCGTGGCTGCCGCGGGTGCGAGAGGGCATCGCACGCGTGCGGCGGTCCACGCGGGGGCAGTCTCATCTGGTGAATCTGAGGCGTTGGGAGGAGTGGGCCGAGTCCGGTGAGACGACGATGATGCGTGAGCGCATGTGCGCGGCCGACGAGGACGCCTGCTGCCTGCGTGAGGTCTCGCCCATGGCCGGCTTCCTCAGCGATGCTCAGCGACTGGCCGTCATCCGTTGGGAGCGAGAGCACTATGCGGCGTGAGGAACTGTTCCACGCCATACGCGCAGCATGCGCGATTACTGGCAAGCACGAAGTCATCGTCGTCGGTTCGCAGTCGATCCTCGGCACCTATGCGGAGGACGAGCTCCCAGCGGAGGCGACGATCTCTCGCGAGATCGACGTACTTCCCATCGACGATGACCCTCGAGTCGTTGAGGAGTTGGCCGACGCGATCGAAGGCGTGGCGGGTGAGCTGTCGCCGTTCGAGCAGCTCCACGGTTTCTTCATGGATGGTGTGGATGAGACCACGGCGGTTCTCCCCGCTGGGTGGAGGGGCCGTCTGGTTCGTGTAGCGGGTCCCGCAACTACTCTTGCCGGGACGTCCTTGGAGAATATCGGTTGGTGCTTATCGCCGGAGGACTTGTGCGTGGCAAAACTCTGCGCGAATCGGGACAAGGACCGGGCTTTCGTAGGTGCGCTGCTTGACGCAGGTCTTGTGGACCCCGAGACAGTGGCAGAGCGTTTGCAGACGCTCGAGGTGGAGCACGATGGCGCAAGGCGGCGGGCGCTGTCCTTCCTACAGCGTTGGCTCACGGGAAGCCCGAGACAAGAGGGCTGACATCGTTGCCCGAGCGCATACGGCGTACGCGCAAACACGGGATCTGAGCTATCCACAGCAAGACCGGCTGCGAATGTTGGCTGAAACGCCGGACGTGATCACCTCCGCTGTGTCAAGGTTGGATCGAATGCGTCACACCGTGTTCCCTGTCCGTCCCGTGTCGAAGGAGAGTTGGTCGTATAGGTTGAGAGCGTCCCGAGCCTACGACCGGCCGTCTCAGGGGCGCTTGCCGGTGGCGAAGTGTCCATCCGTCGCAACTTTTGAGCCGCGGGGCGGCGCGCACGGGCGGGCTCCATCGAGTTTTCCCCGGTATGAGGGGATTTCCGAAAGCTACTGGCTGGCGCCAACCGCAAAAGTTGCGACAGATGGTCACTTTTCCCGTCCGCTACCGGGGGCGATGACGACCCCCGCCTTCCTGCGGGAGCACCTGGTCTGGGTCATGGCCCCCTCCGGGACGCCGAAACTGTCTGCTACGCCGGTTCACCGTCTACTACGCCGGTTAGCGGTCTGCTGAAGGCCTAGCAGGCATTCAACAGACCGCTAACCGGCGTACCCAACACCGAAGTGGCGTAGTAGACGGCGTCGGAACCCCGCCCACAAGCTTGCCTCAGGACTAGGTGTTGTCGCTCGGGGCCTGATCGGCTCCCGACGGCGCCTGGCCCGGGCCCATGCCGCCGTCGGTGGGCATGTCGCCCGACGGCGCCTGACCGCCCTGGCCCGGATTGCCACCCATGCCCATGCCGGAGCTCAGGGCGGAGGCGGTGCCGGTGGCGGAGCCGCCGGACGTCGTGGCGACCGTGTACTCCACCCCTTCACTCAGGCCCAGCACGGTGAGGTACTGCGAGGTGAAGACGCTGGTCATCTCCCAGGAGTCGCCGTCGGCGCTGGTCACCGTGATGGTGTCGCCGGCACTGACGGAGGGTGAGCCGGTGACGCCGATCAGCTGGCTCTCGCCATTGACATCCACCGCCCCGTCCACGGTTCCGGCTTCGCCGGAGACGACGACCTGCCCGCCGGTCACATACGCCGACCCGTTGGAGTCGATGCCGTCGGAGTAGGTGAAGGACACCTGCACCTGCCCGCCGGAGACAGTGAGCACGGAGCCGTCGTCCGCCTCGGAGTCGGCCGTCTCATAGCCCTCGATGGTGTAGTCGCCGTTGGTGGCGTTGATGCCGTCGTCGCCGGAGGTGATCGTCAGCGTCCCGCCGCCTACGTTGATGAAGGCCGCCTGGAGTCCTTCGTCCGCGGTGTCCAGCGTCACGGTGCCGGAGTCCTGCGTGTAGCTGACGCCGGCGTTGATGCCCTTGGGTTTGGCGGCGTCATCAACGTTGGACTCGTCCTCGGTGTCCGTGCTGTCCGTGGCGTCCGCGGTGGTCTCGGCGGCCTGGGCGTCCGCCTGTCCTCCGGGCATACCGCCCATGCCGCCCTCCTCGGCGGTGGCATTGGCCTGGCCCCCGCCCGCGGTGACCGTCAGGGTGGTGCCGTCGATGGTGACGTCGGTGGTCGCGGACACGCCATCGTCGCCGGAGGTGATGGTGATATCGGCGGCGCCCAGGGCGATGAAGCCCTTGGTTTCGTCGTCGTCCTCGGTGGACTTCAGGCCGTCCCCGCCGGCGGTGATGGTAAGGGTGCCGCCGGAGATGACCAGGTAGTCCTTGCCGCGGATGCCGTCGTCGACGGCGTCGATGGTGATGGTGGGCGAGCCCTGGATGACCAGGCCGTTCTTGGAGGAGATGGCGTCGTTGGAGTTGCCGGTCACGCTCAGGGAGCCGGTGCCGGTCAGGGTGACGGTGTCGGAGGAGAACAGCGTCGCCGTGGGGGCGTCCTCGCTGGTGTCGGCGTAGGTCTCGCCGTCGGTCAGCGTGTTCTGCGACCCCTCGGCCAGCACGACGACGGCGCTGCCGGCGTCCTGGATGTCAATGGCCGGGCCGTCGGCGTGGGTGATGGTCACGCCGTCCAGCACGAGGCGGACCTCGGCATCATGCGCGTTGACAATAACCTCGCCGTCGTCGAGGGTGCCGGACAGGACGTAGGTACCCGCGGCGGAGATGGTGATGGTGCCGCCGTCGATGCTCACGCCGCCGGCCTCGCCGCTGGTCACCTCGGCCGAGCTGCCGGACAGGTCGATGATGGTGGCGGCCGAGGCGTCGTAGGCGCCCGCGTCATCGTCGGCGGTCGCCGCGGAGGCGGCCTCGGAGGTGTCGGCGTTGGCGGCCAGGATGTCGGCGACGGTGGCGCCGGTGGAGGCTGTGGCGACCTCGGCGGTGATCGTCGTCCAAACGGTGCCGGAGGAGTCCGAGCTCGAGGCGGCGCTGGAGCTGGAGCC
>NZ_JAWDJJ010000288.1:0-10812 GCF_032465695.1 Actinomyces sp. MRS3W | reverse complement strand
GGGCGGGCGTCGGGGCTGGTGGCGCCCTCCGGCGGCTGGTCGGTGGGCAGCACCTGGACGCGACCGGCGTCGGGACGGCGGCGCAGTGCGACCGGCTGCGCCCCCAGGGCGCGCCGACCGGGGGTGCCGGATGCGTCGTGTGCCAAGCTCACTGGTGGCCGAGTCCTCTCCCTGAAAGATGTGTGCCGCCACGGGCGACCGACAGGGCAGGGTACTCGCGCTGGCGGGCGCGTGCCACGGCGTGAGTCACAGTTCGCGGCGGGCGGCGCCACGGCGGGACGGGGAACATGGCGTGCTCACCCGGCCAGCAGGCTGAATACGTAGACGACGGGGGCGGCCACGAGGATGGAGTCGAGACGGTCCATGAGACCGCCGTGTCCGGGCAGGAGCGTGCCCATGTCCTTCAGGCCGAGGTCGCGTTTGAGCAGGGACTCCCCCAGGTCGCCCAGGGTGGAGACGCACACGACCGTGGCTCCGAGTACCGCGCCGGCCCAAAGCGGTCCCTCAAGCGTCCACAGGCACAGCATGCCAACGCCGACGGCGGCGATGAGTGAGCCGACCAGCCCCTCCCAGGACTTCTTGGGCGACACGCTCGGGGCCAGGGGGTGTTTGCCGAAGGTGATGCCAGCGAGCCAGCCGCCGGTGTCGTTGGCCACCGGCAGGGCGATGAGCATGAGTACCTTGCCGACGCCCTGCGGCTGGGCGGCGAGTAGGACCGCGAAGCTCGCTAGGAAGGGCAGGTAGGTGGCGGCGAATACGGAGGCGGAGGCGTTGACGGAGCGGGAGCGGCGCACGGCGTCGTGGGCCTCGGTGCGCAGCACGTCGTGCCCCGCCTCCTCCATAACCGTGCCGGACTCCGCCTCGGCCTGGTCGAAGAAGCACCACAGTACGCAGGCGCCGGCGGTAGCGATGTAGGCGCCCAGGGCTGCCTCCGCCCCCACCTTCCAGGCGCATACCGCCACCCCGAGGGTGCCGAGCCAGAGGGGGGCGAGCGGCAGCCGGATGCCCTTGCGGGCGAAAGCGCCGGCCAGCTCCCATAGGGCGCCGCACACGGCGACGACGACGACGCCTACGAAGATGACCTTGTTGAACACGAGCGACGCCAGGATCACCCCGATGAGGAGGACAGCGACCCCGACCGCGGCGGGCAGGTTGCGTCCTGCCCGCCCGGTGGCGGGCAGGGGGGCGCGGTTGCGCGTCGGCGGCGGGGTGAGCAGGGTCGACAGAATGCTCACGGTCGGCGGTGAGGTGGTGGTGCGGTGTGGGTCAGACCTCGAGGAGCTCGGACTCCTTGGCGGCCAGGGCGGCGTCGACCTGCTCGACATAGCGCTTGGTGAGCGCATCCAGCTCGCCCTCGGCGCGCTTGACGTCGTCCTCACCGGCTTCGCCATCACGCTTGATGGCCTCGAGCTCCTTCTTGGCCTTGGCGCGCACGCCGCGGACCTGCACCCGGGACTCCTCGGCCCGGGAGCGGGCGAGCTTGACGTAGTCCCGGCGGCGCTCCTCGGTGAGGACCGGCAGGGTGACGCGGATGATGGTGCCGTCGTCGGTCGGGTTGACGCCCAGGTCGGATTCGCGGATCGCGGTGGTGATCTCCTTCATGGCGCCGCGGTCGAAGGGGCTGACGATGACGGAGCGGGCCTCGGGGATGGTGATGGAGGCGAGCTGCTGCAGGGGCGTGGGGGCCCCGTAGTAGTCGACCATGATGCCGTTGAACATGGCCGGGTTGGCGCGGCCGGTGCGGATGGCGGCGAGCTCATGCTTGCCGGCCTCGAGGGCCTTGTCCATCTTGTCCTCGGCATCGAGCATGACGTCGTCGATCATGGTGGGTGTTCCTTCGTTGTGGATGTGTAGAGGTTGAACCGTTGCCGATCGCGCCGCCGGCGGGCGCTGCCGGTGTGCTCAGTCGCGGGTGACCAGGGTGCCGATGTCCTCTCCGAGCAGGGCCCGGGTGATATTGCCGGGCTGTCCCATACCGAACACGCGCATGGTCAGCTCGTTGTCGCGGGCCAGGGCGAAGGCGGAGGCGTCGGCGACCTGGAGGCCGTCGGCCAGGGCGCGTGCGTAGGTGAGATGGTCGAGCTTGACAGCGTCCGGGTCCTTGCGCGGGTCGGCGGTGTAAACGCCGTCGACGCCGTTCTTGCCAACCAGCAGCTCGTCGCAGTGGGTTTCCAGGGCACGCTGGGCGGCGACGGTGTCGGTGGAGAAGTAGGGCATGCCGGCACCGGCCCCGAAGACGACGGCGCGGCCCTTTTCCATGTGGCGGATGGCGCGCAGCGGGATGTAGGGCTCGGCCACCTGGGTCATGGTGATAGCGGACTGGACGCGGGCGGGCACTCCGGCCTTCTCGATGAAGTCCTGCAGGGCGAGGGCGTTCATGACGGTGCCCAGCATGCCCATGTAGTCGGCGCGGGCGCGGTCCATGCCGTGGGCGGACAGTTCGGCGCCGCGGAAGAAGTTGCCGCCGCCGACCACCACAGCGACCTGCACGCCCTGCTGGATGGCGACGGCGATCTGCCGGGCGGCGTCGGAGACGACCTCGGGATCAAGGCCTACCGAGCCACCGCCGAAGACCTCGCCGGAGAGCTTGAGCAGGACACGTCGAGGATGCTCGCCGTGGGCGATACGGTCGTCATGAGCCGGGGACTCACTCATGCGTGGTACCTCCTGGGGGGTGTCTGGCCGGCCTGGTGCGGGCGCAGGGCACAGCCTACCGTGCCGGGCGCCCTCCCCGCCGCCGGAACCGGCCGAAGCCGGTAGCGGCATCCGCTCTGCTTGGACCGTCTGCCATCGGTTGGCTTGAGCTCGTCGAGGTCCTCGTGTCCTGAATGCCCGGTCGAGATTGCCGGGGTGGTCGGGATTCTGCGGGGGATACATCGCGGGGTCCCCGTCGGCTCTCGCCAGCGGGGACCCCGGTGATTGCGTTGCGCGCTATATCAGGCGCCGACGCGGAAGCGGACGAAGCCGGTGAGGTTGCCGCCGGTGGCCGCGATGACCTTGCCGACCGTGGTCTTGGGGTCCTTGGCGTAGGCCTGGTCCACCAGGCAGTTCTCCTTGTAGAAGCCGTTCATACGGCCCTCGACGATCTTGGGGATGGCCTTCTCGGGCTTGCCCTCGGCGCGGGTGGTCTCCTCGGCGATGGCACGCTCCTTCTCAACCGTCTCGGCCGGCACGGAGTCGCGATCGAGGTAGAGCGGGGAGTAGGCGGCCACATGCATGGCGACGTCGTGAGCCACCTCGGCAGCCGCGGCGTCGGTCCCCACGAGCACGCCCACCTGGGCGGGCAGGTCGGGGTTGGTGCGGTGCAGGTACAGCTCGACCTGCGGGGCGGACAGGCGGCCCACGCGGCGCACGACGATCTTCTCGCCGATGACGGCCTGCATGGAGTCGGTCAGCTCCTTGACCGTGGAGCCGTCGACGGCGACCTCGGCCAGGGCCTCAGCGGTCTCGGCGCCGGAGTCGATGGCGGCGGTGAGGACCTTGTCGGCGAACTCGAGGAACTTCTCGTTCTTGGCGACGAAGTCGGTCTCGGCGTTGATCTCGACGAGGACACCCACCTGGGAGTCGCCGGCGTCGACGACCTTGGCGGCAATGAGGCCGGCGGAGGCGGAACGGCCCTCGCGCTTGGCGATGCCCTTGAGGCCCTTGACGCGGATGATCTCAATGGCCTTCTCGGTGTCGCCGTTCGCCTCGTCGAGCGCCTTCTTGACGTCGAGCATGCCGGCGCCGGTCTTCTCGCGCAGCGCCTTGATGTCAGCGGTGGTGTAGTTGGGCATAGGTATCTCCTGGAATTGCTGAAGGAAGATCAATGAGTTGGAGCAGCGGCGCGCTCAGGCCTGCTCGGCGGGCGCGGCGGCCTCAGCGACGGCCTCGACCGGAGCCGACTCCTCAGCGGTGGCCTCAGCAGGCGCAGCCTCGGTAGCCGCGGCGGCGTCGGTGCTCTCGGCGCCAGCCAGCAGCTCGGCCTCCCACTCGGGCAGCGGCTCGGCCTCGGCGGGGACCTCGGCCTCTTCACCGGTGCGGGCGCGGCCGGCGGAGCGGGCCACCAGGCCCTCGGCGGCGGCGTCGGCCACAATGCGGGTGAGCAGGCTGACGGAGCGGATGGCGTCGTCGTTGCCGGGGACGGCGTAGGTGACCTCGTCGGGGTCGCAGTTGGTGTCGAGGACGGCGACGACAGGGATGCCCAGCTTCTGCGCCTCGGAGATGGCCAGGTGCTCCTTCTTGGTGTCCACCACCCAGACGGCGGCGGGCAGCTTGTTCATGTCGCGGATACCGCCGAGGGTCTTGACGAGCTTGTCCTTCTCGCGGCGCATCATGAGCAGTTCCTTCTTGGTGCGGCCGGAGCCGGCCACGTCGTCGAAGTCGATCTGCTCGAGCTCCTTCATGCGGTCCAGGCGGCCGCGCACGGTGGCGAAGTTGGTGAGCATGCCGCCCAGCCAGCGCTGGTTGACGTACGGCATGCCGACGCGCTGCGCCTGCTCGGCGACGGCGGACTGCGCCTGCTTCTTGGTGCCGACGAACAGGATGTTGCCGCCGCGGGCGACGGTCTCCTTGATGAAGTCGTAGGCGGTGTTGATGCCGTCGATGGACTGCTGCAGGTCAATGATGTAGATGCCGTTGCGCTCGGTGAGGATGAATCGCTTCATCTTGGGGTTCCACCGGCGGGTCTGGTGCCCGAAGTGGACACCATTCTCGAGCAGCTGGCGCATGGTGACGATCGCCATGAGGGTCCTTTCATGCGCGTCCGGCAACGCCGACGCGCAGTTGTGGGGCGCCACCGGCCGCGCGGCCGCGGGCACCCCGGTTGATTGGGTGGTTCTTCCCCTTTGACCGGAGGCCCCGACTGACGGGGCGCGGCTCCGCACCGGCGAAGCCGGAGGGATGGGGCCTGGTGCCCGCGGCGCAGGGCCGCCCGCCGTCATCACACGCTGCGGGACCTCGGCCGTGACGCCCGAAAGGACGTTCCCTCCCCGCCTTAGGCGGAGCGGGCGCGGACACGCGAAGTCAGCCGCGCACCGATCAGGCGGAATCCGCCGGACCCGCGCAGGGCTGCGGAGGTGAGGCTACCACAGCGCCGGGATGCGCCCGCCACGGGCAGCGGGGCAGCCTGCTGGCGTCCACAGGTGCGCTTCGCCGCACCCTCCGGCACCCACCATCCACAGCTTGGCGTCCCCGCGGATGCGCCCGGCGGCCAAGCGCCGCACCCTGCTGTCATGAGCACCACACTCAAGACCCCCGCTGCCCCCGCCCGACTCGACGACGACGCCTCTGTACGTACCGTCTCATCATCCATCTATCCCCCACGCTCCGGGCCCACCGCATCGTCCGCGCCGCCCGGGCCGCCCGTCTCTCCGCCCGTCGCCCGACCTGCGCGGGGCCGCGGGCGCGGTTGGCGCCGCCGGGCCCGGCTTGTGGCGGGGACCTGCGGCGCCTTGGTGGCCTGCGCCGCCCTGGCGCTGGCGCCTGAGCCCATCGCCGCGAGTGCGGCCGCCCCACCTGCCGCCGCAGTGCCCACGGTTCGCACCGCCTCGCGCTACTCCGCGCTCAACCCGATGGAGGAGTTCATGGCCGCTCCGGGGCCGGACGTGCGCGCGCACTCACTGCCGCTGGTGACCACAACCCGGGTGCGCTATAGCTGGCCCACAGGCATGGCGACGACGGTGCTGGCGGACTTCGACCCGCCCGCGGTGGTCTGGGGCGCGGGGCACCGGGGCGTGGACCTGGCGCTGGCTGCGGGCTCGCAGGTGCTGGCGGCCGGCGAGGGGACCGTCGCCTTCGCCGGCATGGTGGCTGGTCGGCCGGTGGTCTCCATCGATCACGCCGACGGCATCCGCACCACCTACGAGCCGGTGGAGCCGTGTGTCGAGGCGGGCGACGTCGTCACTCGCGGCCAGGCGATCGGAACGCTGGTGGCGGGGCACCGCGCCGACGGAGCGGATGCGCTCCATTGGGGTGCCCGCACCGGCCCGAAGACCTACGTCAACCCGCTGCGCCTGCTGGAGCCGGCCGTCATCCGCCTCAAGCCGCTGGCGTGACGGTTCCGGGCCACTCGTCGGCTCAGGCGCGGGGGAAGGCCTGAGCGTAGACCGCTCGCAGCCGTTCCGCGGACACGTGCGTGTACCGCTGCGTAGTGGCCAAGGAGGAGTGCCCCAGCAGCTCCTGCACACTGCGCAGGTCCGCTCCCCCGCTGAGCACATGGGTGGCGGCGGAGTGTCGCAGCCCGTGAGGGCCCAGATCGGGCACGCCGGCGCGCGCCGCGGCACGGTGGACGATCTCGCGCACCGCCCGCGGATCGATGCGGCGTCCGCGGGCCCCTAGGAACAGTGCGCTTCCGGCCTCGGGGGCGGCCAGGCTCGCGCGCGCACCGAGCCAGTCCTCCAGTGCTCTGGCGGCGGGGCCGCCGTAGGGGACGGTGCGTTCGCGGTTGCCCTTGCCCAGCACCCGCATGGTGCGGCGTGAAGCGTCGACGTCGGTCAGGTCCAGTGCGCACAATTCGGATACGCGCACGCCGGTGGCGTACAGGGTTTCGAGTGCGGCCCGGTCGCGCAGTGCCAGTGCCCGGGCTCGGGCCGGGTCGCCATGCCCGTCATCCGGCTCGGCGGCGGTCGCTGCGACGGCGTCGGCGGCGGCGTCGAGCAGGGCGGTCGCCTGGGCGGGGGTGAGGACGGTGGGAAGGCGGGCGTCGGCCCGGGGCGAGCGCAGTCGGGCGGCGACGTCGGCCTCCAGCAGACCGTTGCGGAAAGCCCAGGTGGAGAAGGCACGGCAGGCGGCGGCACGGCGCGCGAGCGTGGCGCGGGCGGCGCCGTCGGCGGACATGGTTGCCAGCCAGGCGCGCAGGTCGGCGAGTTCCAGGCTCGCCAGGGCGGGCCCGACGGGCTCGGCCTCCTGCTCGCCGACGCCGAGGAAGGTCAGCAGGTCGGCAAGGTCCCCGAGGTAGGCGCGCACCGTATGCGCCGACAGTCCCCGCTGCAGATCCAGGTAGCGGGAAAAGGCGTCAAGCAGCCCCGCGCGCGTATCGCATGCGGCGCTCGCCGAGGCGGAATCGGACACGCCGTCAGTCTATGCGCCCCGGTCCGCGCCACCGCGCCCAACGGCCGCGCGCCATCGCCCCTACCGCCACCACGATCACTCGGGTAGTGTCCCGCGTACCTGCTCGACATACGGAAATGACGCTATGGCACCCGTCATCCAGACCCAGACCCTGCACAAGCGATTCGGCACCGTGCATGCGGTACGCGGCATCGACCTGAGTATCGAACGCGGCTGTGTGTACGGCCTCATCGGCCCCAACGGCGCCGGCAAGACCACGGTGCTGCGCATGCTGCTGGGCATGATCCGTCCCTCCAGCGGCAGCATTGAGGTGCTCGGTCACTCCCCCGCCACCACGCGCCCCCAACTGCGCCGCCGTATCGGCTACCTGCCGGGCGAACTGCAACTCAACGACCGCACCAGCGGGGCCGCGCTGCTACGGCACCTGGCCGACATCTCCGGCCCGGTGGCGCCGGGCACCGTGGAGGAGCTCGCCGAGCGCCTCGACATCGACCTGTCCCGCCCGGTGCGCACCCTGTCGAAGGGCAACCGGCAGAAGCTCGGACTGATCCAGGCGTTCATGCACCGCCCCGAGCTGCTCATCCTGGATGAACCAACCAGCGGCCTGGATCCGCTCATGCAGCGCGAGTTCCTCGGCCTGGTCGCGCAGGCGCGCGAGGCCGGGCAGACCGTGCTGCTCAGCTCCCACATCCTGACCGAGATCCAGCACATCGCCGACGCGGCCGCCGTGTTGTCTCACGGCACCATTGTGGCCGAGGGCGACGTCGCCTCCCTGCGTCTGACCGCCGTGTCCACGGTACGGGCCGTGCTCGCAGGCGCCGCCGAGTCGGAGGTGCGCGCCCAGCTGGACGCTCTGCTGCGCGACCTGCGCATCGAGCCGACCGCCGGCGATCACCTGCGCGTTTCGGGGGCGCTTCACGGCCCGGTTGACACGGTCGTCAAGGCCCTGTCCCGATTCACGGTGACCAGCCTCATCATCGAGGAACCGGACCTGGAGCAGTCCATTCTCAACCTGTACGAGCGAACCGGAGACCTGCAATGAACACCACCACTGCACCCCGCCAAGCAAGCAGGGCGGACCGACCTACAAGTTACGACGCCTCCCGGGTCTCACGGCTGCCCATCCTGCGCCGCCAGTTGGCGGACGGCCGCCGGGCACTGGTCGCCTGGTCCGTAGCCGTCGTCGCGGTGCTGGCCATGTACCTGCCGGTCTACCCGTCGCTGTGCAGCCCCGAACTCATGCAGATGCTCGAGTCTTTTCCCGCCGATTTCATCGCGGTTCTCGGTTTTGACCGGATCACCACCGGCGCCGGCTACACGCAGGCGAGTTTCTTCGGGCTGTTGGGTTTCGCGTTGGCCGCCATCGCCGCCACCGCGTGGGGTGCGCGGTTCATCGCGGGAGCGGAGGAAACCGGCAGGCTGGAGCTGACCCTGGCGCATGCGGTGGGCCGGGTGCAGTACGCCGCCGAGAGCGCCGCTACCCTCATCATTCGCCTGGCGGTGCTCGGCGTGGTCACCGCAGCCGGGTTGGCGCTGCTCAACGCTCCGGCCGAGTTGGAACTGACCGCCCGCAACGTCGCGGCCGTAACTCTGGCCTGGGTGAGCCTGGCGGTGGTGTCCGGCGCAGCCTCGCTCGCCACCGGCGCCTGCACCGGGCGCCATTCGTGGGCGCTGGGCGTGGGCGGCGGCGTCGCCCTGCTCGCCTACGCCCTGGATGCGGTTGGGAAGACCGCAACGCAACTGGATTGGCTGGCGAAGGCGTCCCCCTACTACTGGGCCTTCGGCAATGAGCCGCTGCGCAACGGCTTCGACTGGGGCGGGCTGGCCCTGTTGTGGGGGCTCAGCGCCGCCCTGGTCGCCCTCAGCTGCGCAGCACTGGCCCGCCGGGACATCGGCGGCTGAGACACGCGGCAGCGGCGGCACCGAGCTGCGCCGGTCCGCCGCGGCCACAGGGCGATACGGCTAGCGGCGATCGGGGTTGATCCAGTGGAGGCCGTCGAAGCGGGCGAAGTCGCTGTCGAAGGAGCAGATGCTGGTGCCGTACTCGATAGCGAGCGCCGCCAGGTGAGCGTCGGTGGTGAGGTTTCCGCGCAGGTCGCCGCCGATGAGGAGTTGTCCAAGGATGTCGCGGTGGCGGCGTCCCGGTGTGGGCACCCAAGCCTGGTCGGCGTCGAGCCAGTCGGTGATGAAGCTCCACGCCTCAGCCGGGGTCAGGGGATTCGCGGTTACTCGGGGATGGGTGATGATGCGTTGGAATGCCATAAGCGATACCCACGGCAGCCCGACGCGCTCAACACCGTTCATCGCCTCGTCTAGCCATGTCCGTGCGGCGGTGTGGAAGTGTGATCGCTCGTCGACGGCGTAGAGCAGGACATTGGCGTCGACGATCACGACGCCTCCTCGGCGTCGTAGTGATCGAGCAACTCAAGCGTGTCGGCGATGTTGGTGACATCGACCTTGAGCCCTACTGCGGCCGTGCGCTGCTGGAAGCGCACGGGCTTCTTCTGCGTCTGGGTGAGGCCCGCGCGGGCGAGTTCGTTGACGGCCTCACCGAGGCCGATGTGGCGTTCCTCGCGGAGGCGTTCGGCCGCTGCGGCTACCTCCGGGTCGAGTCGTACCGTGGTTCTCACACCACCAAGATAACACCACAGATGCCATCTTGTCTGCATCAGTGATGCAACCCGGAGCCTCGACCGCGTCACTCAGCCGCGAGCGCGGCGCCAGGCGGCGCCTTGCCGTTCCACCTTCCCGGACAGTTCCAGTAGTCCCAGGGCGGCGATCGTCTCCTCCTCGGTCAGCCCGGCAGCGCGCACAATGCTCTCCACACCGGCGGCGGCGCGGGCGGGCAGGGCATCCAGCACGGCGGCTGCGGAGCCATCGAGCCCGTCCAGCAGCCCGGAGCCGGCGTGGGCCGGGTCGGCGGCCTTGGCGGCATCGGGGTCGGTGGTGCCCACAGGCATGATGAGTTCAAGGGCCTCGCTGGCGTCGGTGACGCAGGTGGCGCCCTGCCGCAGCAGCCGATGGCAGCCGACCGACTCCATGGAGGTGACCGGCCCGGGCACCGCGCCCAGCGGCCTGCCCAGATCCAGGGCGTGCCGGGCGGTGGCCAGGGCGCCGGAGCGCCAGGCCGCCTCAACGACGACGGTGCCCTCGCTCATGGCGGCGATGAGCCGGTTGCGGGTGAGGAACCGGTGGCGGCCCGGCTGACAGCCGGGAGGCACCTCGGCCACGAGGGCGCCGGTGGCGACCACCTCCTGTAGCAGTTCGGCGTTGCCGGCCGGGTAGAGGCGGTCCACTCCCCCGGCGGAGACCGACACGGTGACGCCGGTGCGCATGGCGGCGCGGTGGGCGGCAATGTCGATGCCGAAGGCCCCACCGGAGACGATGACGACCCCGCACTCGGCCAACTGCCCGGCCATCTCCGCGGCCACATGCTCGCCGTACTCGGTGGCGGCGCGCGCCCCGACCAGGGACAGGGCATAGCCCGCACCCACCCCCGTCGGTACGAGGTCCTCGCGGGCCCGCGGCAGGTGTTCGGGCACGGCGGCGTCCCGCCGGGCGACCAGCAGGGCGGGGTCTCCGCGCACCCACAGGCAGTGGGGCGGTCGCTCCAGGTCGTTCAGGCCCGTCGGCCACCACGGGTCGGAGGGGATGACGAGGCTGCCGCCGAGGCGTTCCAGGACGTCGAGTTCCCGGCGAATGTCGAGCCCGTGCAGGCGCGGTGCCCAGCGGCCGGCGGCGAGTGCCCAGTCGGCGCTGGCG
>NZ_JAWDJJ010000287.1:0-25083 GCF_032465695.1 Actinomyces sp. MRS3W | reverse complement strand
GGGGTAGATGGCCAGCCCGCCGGGGGCGTATAGGCCGACGCGGCGCACGGGATTCCACCGTTGCATGACATGCCCGCCGGGGATGATCTCGGTGTCGCGTTCAACCGGCAGCTGGGCGGTGTGGCCGGCACGGTTGTGGGCGATGGACAGTTCCAGGGCCTCCCGCACCGCGGGGTCCAGTTCGTCCAGGGCGGCCGCGATGTCCGCCGCGGGCACGCGCAGGTGCTCCGGACGTACTCGGTCGAAGCGTTCGGCAGCATCCCGCAGGGCGGCGGCGCCGCGGGCGCGCACATCTTCCAGGGTCGGGGCGACGGCGTCCAGCGCCGCGCTCACGTCCTGGTCCGCCCGCGGCAGGGCGGCAGCAAGCTCAGCGGGCGTCAGGTGTGAGTCGCGCAGGTCGATGCGGGAAAGAAGCATGGCGCGAGCCTACCCGCCCCGACTCCCCTGGGGCGCGCAGCGCACACAGTTCAGACGGTGTAGCGCCCAGTGCGCTCGTCGTCGATGACGCCGGACCAGTTCAGGCCGTAGCCGAAGGCGTAGGTGTGGCCGGCGGCGTCGGTGTAGGCCTGGTAGTCGAAGGGCAGGTCCTCACAGTGGGCCTCCACAGCCTCCATGGAGGCGGGCAGCGTGACCGGCAGCAGACCGCTGGGCTCGAAGCGGCCGGCAAGCAGCTCCCAAATGATCTCCTGTTGCACTCCGAAGTCGACGACGATCGCGTCGGCGTAGGGTTCCAGTTCCGCCAGCACGGCCGGGTTGTGCATGCGCACCACCACGATGACGGGGCGCTCCCCCATGGCCCGGCGGGCGTCGATGACGGCGTCCAGATCGGAGGCGTTGAGGGCACGGTTGGTTTTGCCGCGATAGCTGCGCTCGCCGGTCTCCCGGAAGTCGCCGGAGGCGAGCGAGCTGGCCCGGGCGGTGGTGGCCGTGTAGGGCCGGTACTGGAGGCTGATGGGCAGGTAGCCATTGCCTCCGGCCTCGCGGTCGGCCACGGCATAGGGATTGGAGATAGGGCTTTCAATGAAGACGACGGCGGCGTCGGCGTCCTGGGCGCGTGTGGCCCGCGTATAGGGCGAGGCGGCAGCGTTGAAGGGGTCGATGTCGCGGGCCGGCTCACCCAGGCGCATGAAGCCGGGTTGAGCGTCCACGTGACGCGTGGGCACCCACACGTGGCGCACGTTCGCACCCAGCGGGAGCACGGCGTCGTCCCGCCCGTTCTTGAGCAGGACCAGGCTGTCGCGCTGGGCGGCGCGGGCGGCCTGGGTGAAGGCGTCGCAGCCGACGATCGCGGTGGATTCGTCCGGGTCGAGGTAGGGGTTCTCGAACAGGCCGGCGCGGAAGAAGGTGCGCAGCAGCCGGGCGGCGGAAGCCTCGAAGCGGACGCGGGCGGCCGCCTCCCCGTCGCGGGCAGCGATGCGCCGGTAGGCCTCCATGATGGGGGCTGCCTCGCTGTTGCCGCCGAACTGGTCGACGCCGTTGTCGATGGCGAGCCGGTGACGCCCGGCGACGTCGAGGTCCTCCACCCCGTAGCAGCGCTGGCCGAAGTGGTCGATCTCCGGGTCCGGGTCGGCGGTGATGCCCCAGTCGGTGCACACCACGCCGTCGAAACCGTAGCGCTGGCGCAGCATGTCGTGGACGATCGCCCGGTTGTAGGCGTTGGCGCGGGGCGTGTCCTCGGCAGCGGCGGTGTTGAGGAGACGCCCGTCGGGGGTGCGGTAGTTCCAGGAGATCGTGTAATAGGGCATGACGGCACTGGCGGTTCCGGTGGGGCCGTCGAGGTGGAAGGCGGCCTCAACGAAGCTGCGCAGGTGCTCGGCCTCGTTGCCACCGGGGTAGACGGCGAACTTGCCGAAGCCGTAGTGGGCGTCGCGGCCGCCCTCACCGGTGCCGCCACCGGGCCAGTGCTTGACCATGGTGGCCACCGAGGCGCTCCCCCAGCCGGCGTCGGCCACGGAGGGGGAAACCTCGGGCAGGCCGAAGGCGGCGCCCGGGGCAGACCCGGATTCGGTGGTCTGCATCCCGTCGCAGTAGGCGCGCGTGTAGTCACACACCAGCCCGGAGTGCGGACCCCAGGTGTCCTGTAGTCGCATCCACCTGGGGTCGGTGGCGATGTCGATCTGGGGTCCGAGTGCAGTGGTGATCCCCAGCGCCCGGTACTCGCGGGAGATGATGGCGGCGTATTCCCCGACGCGCTCGGCATCGAAGAGGGCGGCCATGCCCAGCCCCTCGGGCCAGCGCGATACGTCCGCAGCCGCGGTGGCGAATTCGGCCCCGGAGGCTTCGGCGGCCCCGTTACGGGGATCGGTTGAGGTGTTCACCGGGACGCCCAGCGGTTCGGACTCGGCGAGCGCCTGCATGGCGTTGTTCCAACGCGCGGCGGTGTCGGCGTCCTGCAGGGTGAAGACCAGCACATGGCGGACGCGGTCGGTGGTGACCATGGTGATCTGCTGGTCGGTCAGTGCCCAGGCGGGCACGCCCGCCTCGGGGTAGGGCCTGCCCCCGTAGGTGCCCGCGAAGGGTCCCGCACCGGGGTTGGGGACGGGCTGGTGGGGCGAGTAGAGCATGAGCCCGGCGATCGCTTCGATACTCAGGCGTGAGGCGACGTCGGCGGCGCGTGTCGCCGCGGGAAGCCGCCAGTCCTCATAGGGCAAGAGTTCTCCGGTACGGGCCAGGTCCTTGAACAGGTGGCCGTCGACTTCCATCACCGGTGCCGAGGTGGTGCCCAGTGTGGGGCCGCCGTGCTGCGGGTGGAGCTGGATGACGGGGCTGACGGCGTTGCGTGCGGCGGATGGGGAATCGGGAATCGAGGAGGTGGGCACAAGAGCTCCTTCGCTGGGCGCGGGCGCGGCGGCTGGCTCGGCTAAGCATGGCACGGCTGCAGCGTGCTCGCCGCGGCGTCGAGGCCGATTCTTCTTCTACGCTGCCCCTGTGAACTCGACTCTGCGAGACGACGCCGCCCCGCCCCATGGGCCCTTGACCGACTCCCAGTTGGACCGCGTCGAGGGCGTATTGCTCGCCCAGGCGGTTGGCGATGTCATGGGCGTGCCCTACGAGCCGGGCGATGTGCCGCTGGAGGGCGCCCCACAAGCGCTCGGCGGCGGCCTGGGCGACTACGCGCCCGGCGAGTGGAGCGACGACACGCAGATGTCCCTGTACATCGCCGAGGTCGCGGCCACCGGGGCCGACCTGACCAGCGAGGCGGCCCTGGATGACATCGCCCGGGGCTGGTGCCACTGGGTCCTTGAGGAGGGCGCCACCGACGTCGGCGTCCAGACCCGAGCCGTCATCGAGGCCGTCGCCGCCAGCCGTAACGAGCCCGGAATCGCAGCGCGCATGCGGGCGGCGGCCGCTCAGCTGCATGAGCGCAGTGGCAGGACGGCGGGGAATGACGCGCTCATGCGCAATGGGATCGTGGGCCTGAGCCGGCTACAGGACCGGCGCGCGACGGCAGCGGCCGCCCGAGCGGTGGCCGAGCTCACCCACGCCGACCCGCTGGCGGGAGATTGCTGCGTCATCCATGCGGAGATGATCCGGTCCAACATCATGAACCCGCCCTGGGCGGGCATGCCGTACTTCGGGGCGAACCCGCTGGCGACACTCGACCTCATCCCCGCTCAGCGGCGCACGTACTGGCACGACCTCTTCGACGGCGGGGCCCTGGACGCAACCCACGTTCACAACCCTCCCGACGATGACGGGTTCACCGTGAATGCACTCGGGCATGCCACACTCGCCTTTGTCTTCGCCAACCATTCCGGGCACCGCTCCGCCGCGGCCATGACGCGCGGGCGGGCAGACACTGCCCGGGTCTGGATGGATATGGTGCTGGACCGGGCCGTGCGGGCAAGCCGGGACAAGGACACGGTCGGCGCCATCACCGGGGCGATTGCCGGAAGCTATCTGGGCGCGGGCGCGTTGGACCCGCAGTGGGTTACCACGGTGCATGGTCTGCCGCGCCGTGCCGACGGCGCCGAGCGGGACGCGGAGAACCTACGCGCGCTGGCCCGGGCGACGGCGATCGCCGGACTGAGCTAGCCGCCGCGTCGCATACGTGCGCTTCCCCCAGTCCGTAGAGGAGGGCGGCTCATGCCTGCGAATCGACTCGGCGACGCACGCCGGACGGCGGCACCCAATCCGCCAGTGAACGTTCACATTTTGAGGTCGAGCCCACTATCATGGCGCCCGTGAACACCGCCGGCCGCGAGGTCGCGCCCGGCGGGCAGGCAGGAGCAGACCCGATCAGCAATGGAGCGACACATGACCGCAGCAACCTCACCCGCCGCCGCCCCCGCCGGCATTGACCTCGCCCGCACCGCGCTCGGCATTGAGTTCGGTTCGACCCGCATCAAGGCCGTGCTCATCGACGCCTCCGGCACCGTGCTGGCCGACGGCGGCTTCACCTGGGAGAACGAGCTGGTCGACGGCGTGTGGACCTACTCGATGGACGCCGTCGTCGCCGGCCTGCAGGCCGCCTATGCCGACCTCGCCCACAATTTCCAGACCACATACGCCCTGCCCCTCACCACCCTCGGAGCCATCGGCATCTCCGGAATGATGCACGGCTACATTCCCCTTGATGCCGATGGAGAGCTACTCACGGCCTTCCGCACGTGGCGCAACACCTTCACCCAGGAGTCCTCGCGCACGCTCTCACAGCTGTTCGGACTCAACATCCCCCAGCGCTGGTCGATCTCGCACCTGCACCACGCCATCACCCACGGCGAGGAGCACGTGGCCCGCATCGACCACGTCACCACGCTTGCCGGCTACGTTCACTACCGCCTCACCGGCAGGCATGTGCTGGGCGTGGGCGAAGCCTCCGGCATGTTCCCCATCGGGCCGGATGGCCGCTCTTTCGACCCCACCATGATCGCCGCCTTTGACGACGCCGTTGAGGTCCCCTGGAAACTGGTGGATATCCTGCCGGAGGTGGCACTGGCCGGCCAGGAGGCCGGAAGGCTCACCCCCGCGGGCGCGCGTCTGCTCGACCCGACCGGCACGCTCCGCCCCGGGGTACCGCTGTGCCCGCCGGAGGGCGACGCCGGCACCGGCATGGTGGCCACCAACTCGGTGCGCCCGCGCACGGGGAACGTGTCGGCGGGCACCAGCGCCTTCGCCATGATCGTGTTGGAACAGCCGCTGCGCAGCCTGGTCGAGCAGATCGACCTCGTGGCCACGCCGTCGGGCGCGCCCGTGGCCATGGCGCACTCCAATAACTGCACCTCCGACCTCAACGCCTGGGTGGAGGTCTTCTCCCAGTTCGCCGACGCTATCGGCGCCCCCATCGCAAAGGGGCCACTGTTCGACATCCTCCTGGGCGCCGCCGCGCAGGACGACGCCGACCCCCGCGACGTTCTGGCCTACAACTTCCTGTCCGGCGAGCACCTCGTGGGGCTCGGCGAAGGCCGACCGCTGGTGGTGCGTCGTCCAGAGGGAACGCTGTCGCTGGCCAGCCTCATGCGTGCTCACCTGTTCGCCGCCTTTGCGTCCATGGCCTACGGGGTCAAGGTGCTCAGGCAGAATGCCGATGTCCCCATCGACTCCATGTTCGCCCACGGGGGCATCTTCAAGACCCCCGAGATCCCCCAGCGGGTTCTCGCAGCCGCCTTCGACACGCCCGTCTCCGTCGGCCAGGCCGCCGCGGAAGGCGGGGCTTGGGGCATGGCCCTGTTGGCCGGCTACCTGCTATGGGCCGACGGCGACGCGCTCGACGAGTACCTGGCCCACCGCATCTTCGTCGACCTCGAGGTCACCACCATCACCCCGATGACCGAGGAAGTCACCACCTACGCGAGCTACCTGGAAACCTTCACCGCCGCCCTCCCACTGGAGCACACCGCCGCCGAGGTCTTCTGAATACGACGTCGGCAAGGTCTGTCAGCGCCAAGCGCGATGGAGTCGCAGGGTAAGTTCGGATCGGTAGGAGGCAGCGGCAGCCGTCGCCGCGCCTCCCCGACTTCTTCTTCCGAGCACGAACAGCGATCTCAACCATGGCAACAATGAGCGACATCGCCCGCGAAGCGGGTGTTTCCCTGAGCACGGTGAGCTATGCCCTCAGCGGCAAACGACCAATTTCTCCGGCAACACGCGAACGCATCCAAGACGCGATCGAACGACTGTCGTATCACCCGACGGCATCCGCGCGCGCCCTTGCACTCAACCGCTCCTCGATCCTTGCTGTCGCGGTGCCGCTGCGCCAGGGAGCCAACCCGCACGTCATCATGCAGTTCGTCCGCTCAATGCTCGGCACTGCCTACGAACGCGACGTCGACATTCTCCTGGTTACCGGAGAGGATGCCGTACATACCAAACGAGTCATAGACGAAGGGAAGGCCGACGCCCTAGTAGTCATGGACTTGAGCGATGGCGACCCCCGTATGGGGTTCCTCCGCAAACTAACCAAGCCAGTGGTGCTCATCGGCTATCCGAAGCGCACCTACGGGCTCGCCTGCGTCGATTTCGACTTCCGCGAAGCGGCTGCGCTGTGTGTACGGAAACTCCACGACAGCGGCGCGAACAAGATCTGGATGATCTGCCCGCCCCAGGCAACGGGCGACCCCGTCTTCACGTACCAGCGCCGATCACTTGAAGGCTTCCGCGACGGTTTGGATGACTGCGCGGTGACCGGAGAGGTGGTGCAGCTGCCTGCATCTGCCCCTGACATTCTGGCATGGGCGGAACGCACGTTGACGGGGCCCGACGCGCCCGACGCTCTATTCGTCCATCATGAAGCCCTCCTGGCTCCATTGGGTCGAGCCCTGCGCGACCTAGGGGTTGAAGTCCCCAACGCCCTGCAGGTAGCAGCCATCGCCCCACAGGACGTGGCGACAGACGGACCGTGGCAGGTCTCCGGCGCCACACTGCCTATCGAGGCGATCGGGGCCGCTGCCGTGACCATGGCACTGGATCTGGTAGACGACGACGAGCTCGCGCCCTCCGCGCAGCTCCTAGCGCCGCGCTTCACCCGCCGAGAGACAACTCGCTGACAGCTACGCCCCTGGATGGGCACGCGTGTACAGCTGGAAATCGTCGAAGCGATTCGATACGCTACACCGGACACCGGCCGGTCCGCGTCGGTGTAGGCCGACGCACGGAGGCACTCAATGACGAAACGCCGCACGCAGCATCCCCACGACATCTCCGCCGCCGATTCACTGCGACTCCAGTGGGCGCGCAAGCTCGTGACGCAGCTCACCATTGAGGAGCGCATCAGCTTCCTGCATCAGTGGTCGCCAGGAGTTGAAAGGCTCGGAATCGGTCCGTTCGTGACGGGCACTGAGGCGCTTCACGGCGTTTCCTGGCGTGGTCCCGCGACCAGCTTCCCCCAACCGGTCGGAATGGCGGCTACATGGGACCCCGAGCTACTTAACCATGCGGGTGAGGTCGTGGCCGCAGAGGTCCGCTACATGAAGCAAACCGACCCCGCACTGAGCCTGACGGTATGGGCGCCCGTTGTCAACACGCTCAGGCACCCGCGCTGGGGTCGCACCGAAGAAGCGTATACGGAGGACCCTTTCCTCAACATGGAGCTGGCTACAGGCTATGCGGCGGGCCTGCGCGGCAACGGCGAGCGTTGGACGACAGTGCCCACGCTCAAGCACTTCCTCGGCTACTCCAATGAGACCGATCGCTCAGCCACTTCCTCTCAGCTCGACCCACAGCTGCTTGAAGAGTATGAGCTGCCCGGGTTTCTCGCCCCATTACGTCGCGGGGTAGCAGGGTCTGTCATGCTCTCCTACAACCTCGTCAATGGCCGGCCCGCCCATTTGAGCGAGATGGTCAACAGCCGCCTGCGCACCGCCGTCGCCGACCCGGATCTGCTGTTCGTCGTCACCGATGCGGGAGCCCCTAGCAACCTATGGAAAGCGGAGAAGGTACTTCCTGACGCACCCACCGCCTATGCGGCAATGTTGCGAGCGGGCGTGGATTCGTTCACCGATCACGACTCCGATCCGAGTGAGACGATCGCAGCCATCACCCAAGCCCTGAACGACGGCCTTATCACAACGTCAGACATCGACCACGCCGTGGTGCGCCAGCTGGTCGCACGTGCGCGCACTGGAGAGTTCGACTCACTCATGGGCACAACCTCCAGTGATACCGCGCGACACATCAAACGAGACGAAGCACGAGCAGTCGCACGGGAGGTTGCCACACGTAGTGTCGTGCTCTTGGCACACGGCTCACGTGGGCGTGCGGCACTTCCGATCAATCCGGACGCACCCCTCGCTGTCATCGGCGACCGTGCCCACGAAGTACTTCATGATTGGTACTCCGGCGACCTCATCAAACCCGTGACGCTCGTAGACGCGCTTGCGCAGCAGCACCACGCACCGGTAAAAACCACCAGAGCTGTCGAAACGGTTCACCTATCTGTGTTGCCCAACCCGAATCCGGGCAGTGCAGACGGCACCTCTGGTGAGATCTTCACCAGCGCGGACGGCTCACTTCGTCTGAGCCTTCCAGAGGCTGACGGGCCCTGTGTCTCGGCCTCCCCTGCCCTCCTCGACATTATCGACTTCGGTGAACAGACCATCGCACTGAGAGGCGAAAACGGCCGTTATCTAGGTCCCGACGCCTATGGCCAGCTATGCCTCGAGGCGGATTCAATTGGCGGATGGGTGAGCCAGGAGCTATTCAGACGCGAAGTTCGCTCTGACGGCAGTTGGGTCCTGGTTCACTGCGCCACCGGCCGCTACGTCGGAATTGAACACCACTCTGGAGCCCTCACGCTGCGCGGCACTCATCCGCGCACTGGTGCGCAGCTGCACATATCCACCGTGCAGACACCGGAGCAGGCCTTCGCCGAAACCGCTCGCGACGCCGACACCGTCATCGTCGTTGTGGGCAACAACCCATACGTGCATGGCCGCGAAACCGAAGACCGCCCTCATACTCGCCTTCCCGAACCTGACAAGGCCCTGGTCGAGCAGTTACGACGCCAACCCGATAACGTGACGACCGTACTCGTTATCATCTCTTCGTATCCCTACGACCTTGAAGGCCTCGACGCCGGCATCGATGCCGTGCTCTGGTCTTCTCATCTGGGACAAAGCGAAGGCGATGCACTCGCCGACCTGCTCACCGGTGCCCGCGACTTCTCGGGACGGCTCGCACAAACCTGGCCGATCGATTCCCAGCTGCCCGATCTACTCGATTACAACATCATTCGAACTCAGTCAACCTATCTCTACAATCAACCGAGCTCTTTCGCCTTCGGACACGGATTATCGATCGACTCGACACGCTGGACGGACCCGAAGCTTGAACTCAGCCCGGATGGAGTACAGGTTCACATCGCTGTGACAGCGCCTCAGCACCGGCGCACGCAAGGCCCGATCCACGATGTAGTTCAGGTGTATGCAGATCTGCAGGGGGATTCTTTCACGCGCCGCCCGCTACATACACCTTCCACGCGTCTAGTCGGGTTTGCAACTGTGACAGTGACGCCCGAGCAGAACCGGGCTGTTACGGATCTCGTCATCCCCTTCGAGCGCTTCGCGGTCTTCGCTCCAGACAGTTCCCGCTTCGAGCTACCGGACGGACCTTTTCGGGTTCGCATCGCCCGTTCTAGTTCGTCCGACACCACCGTTCTCGAGCGATCGTTCGTCCTTCCCACCAGCCAAATCGCCCAGCCGCGAACCGCCCCGGAGCCTCTCGCTTCGATCAATACAGATAGGGCAGAAGACCTCAACGGCCTGGTGCGTGCAGCCACCACTGCGACACAAGGAGAGGAACTGCGGCCCCAACGTGGCGGTGGCAGCTGCGATTTCATCCTTCCCGCAGGGACCCGGATCACGAAACTCAGGACTCGTCACCTGCCGCACTCCGCAGCAACCGGAGCGCCATCCGCCGACGTTGTGGACCCCACCACCGGCGCGCGGCTCACGCTCCCGTTCACCATCACCGCCGAGGCGCCCTACCAGTCCGTCGGCCGACTACGCGTTCGCCTCAACGGCCCCATTGCTCTGCTGGGCATCGAGACAGCGACCGACTAATTCCCCTCCCTCGACCTCAGTCTGAAGAAAGTCATATTCATGAAATATACCAACGGTTACTGGCTGGAACGCGACGACGTCACTCTCATCCGCCCCAGCGAGGTCTATAACGTCAGCGTCGCCGACGACAACAAAGCAATGCGCGTGTACGTCCCAACTCGTCACATTGCTTCACGCGGCGACACCCTCAACACCCCGGTCCTCACAGTATCCTTTGAAGCACCGGCGACCGACGTCATCGGTGTCACCATCACTCACCACGCTGGTACCCCCATCCCATCCCCCACCTTCCCACTCACCTCGCCGAGCACGATCGACGCGGAAGTTACTCAAGCTGTTGATGGGAAGTCCGTGACGCTGCGGTCCGGACGCTTAGCAGCCCGCGTTTCTCTTGACGGCCCGTGGCGCGTCGACTATCTATGGGATGGCGCCCCGCTCACCTCATCGGCAGGACGCTCTATGGGGTACGCTCGCGTTCGTCCCAACCGCATTATTCCCAACAACTACGACGACGGAGCCCAAACGCTTGAGGCGCATCTTGCCGCTGGCGGTCCCTTCGTCCGCGAACAGCTGGCACTGCGTCCGGGTGAACGTATTTATGGCCTCGGCGAGCGCTTCGGTGCCTTTGTCAAAAACGGTCAGACGGTCGATATTTGGAACGCTGACGGCGGAACCAACTCCGAACAGGCTTACAAGAATATCCCGTTCTTCATATCCTCCGAGGGCTATGGGGTCTTGGTCAACGATGCCGGCCCGGTGTCCTTCGAGATCGGTACCGAGAACGTCTCCGCCACCCAGTTCTCTGTCCCCGGAGAGACGCTGCGTTATGAGATCTACGGGGGCGGGGAACCGCTTGAGGTACTCGACCGCTACACCGCCAGATCCGGCCGCCCTGCGCAACTGCCCGATTGGTCCTTCGGGCTGTGGCTCTCCACCTCGTTCACAACGAATTACGACGAGGAGACCGTACTGTCCTTCGTGGATGGAATGGCCGAGCGGGGTATCCCTCTATCCGTATTCCATTTCGACTGCTTCTGGATGCGTGGCTTCCACTGGTCGGACTTCGAATGGGACCCCGAGACCTTCCCGAACCCACGCGGCCTCATCGACAAGCTCCATGCACGCGGCCTACGGGTGTGCACGTGGATCAACCCGTATATCGCCGAGCAATCCAGTCTTTTCGCCGAGGGTGCTGAGCGGGGCTTCTTACTACGCCGCCTAGACGGCAGCATTTGGCAGACCGATCTGTGGCAGGCCGGCATGGCTCTGGTCGATTTCACCAATCCGGATGCAACCGAGTGGTTCACTGGCAAGTTGGAGCGCCTGCTTGACGACGGAGTTGATTGTTTCAAGACCGACTTTGGAGAGCGAGTACCCGTCGACGGCGTAGCCTGGGCGAGGCAAACTGACCCCCTACGGGAGCACAACTTCTACACCCGGCGCTACAACGAGGCCGTATTCCGGCTGCTTGAACGCCGCCGCGGCGTCGGCGAAGCAGTCCTATTCGCCCGCTCGGCGACTACCGGAAGCCAAGCATTCCCGGTTCATTGGGGTGGGGACTGCGAGTCCACTTACGCCGCGATGGCACAGTCGCTTCGCGGTGGACTCTCACTGGCGTCTTCCGGATTTGGATACTGGAGCCACGACATCGGAGGCTTCGAGGGCACGCCGGATCCCCTGCTGTTCAAACGCTGGGTGGCTTTCGGACTGCTGAGTTCCCACTCACGGCTTCACGGATCGAATTCCTACCGCGTGCCCTGGCTCTTTGACGAGGAAAGCGTCGATGTCATGCGGGAATTCGCCCTGCTCAAGGAGCGCCTGCTTCCGTACCTACTCACCACCGCAAGCGACGCGCACACCCACGGCCGCCCAATGATGCGCCCGATGTTCATGCAATTCCCGCAGGATCCCGCCGCACGCGACCTAGATCTGCAATACATGCTGGGCCCGGACCTGCTGGTCGCCCCAGTCTTCCGCCCCGATGGCGCAGTCGACATCTACTTGCCTCAGGGAGTGTGGCGACACCTCATCGACGGCGAGGTGGTTGATTGCCGAGCTGGAGGTCGTTTCATACGCCGCATCTACGACGTTCATTCTCTCGGACTCTTCGCGCGCGAAGGTACCGCCCCGATCGACCTGGTCAGCGCTAGGACGAACGCCAGATGAAAGGCTCAACTCGCCCATTCGACCCGGGACGTCTTCTGTACGGGGGCGATTGGAACCCCGATCAGTGGCCGCGTGAGGTGTGGTTGGAAGACATCGACCTCATGCAAGAAGCGCGCGTCAACACAGTGACCGTCTGCCCATTCTCGTGGGCCTCACTAGAACCCGCCGAAGGGCGTTACGAGTTCGGTTGGCTTGATGACGCTCTCGAGCTGCTCACCCGTGCGGGTATCGGCTTCTTTCTTGCCACCCCTACCGCCTCTCCCCCGCCCTGGTTCACCCTGGCGCATCCTGACGCGCTACCGGTCACGGCGGATGGTGTCCGACTACGCCACGGTTCTCGCGATACCTACGCCATCGCAGCGCCGTCGTATCGTTCAGCATGTCGCCGCATGGCTCGTTCACTGGCGGAACGGTACGGACTGCACCCAGGTTTGAGAGGGTGGCACGTACACAACGAATACGGGACCATTGATTATGGCCCCTACGCCGAACGCGGGTTCCGAAGCTGGCTCAAGCAAAAGTACGCGACCCTGGACGAGCTCAACGCTGCCTGGGGCACAGCCTTTTGGTCTCAACGTTACGGCTCCTGGGATGAGATTCTTCCTCCCGTCGCGACACAGTACCTGCCAAATCCTGGCTTAGTTGTGGACTTTCGCCGTTACTCTTCCGACGAAATGCGCAGCGCCTGCCTCGAGCAAATTGCGCAGCTCAGGTCGGCAGGATCGCATGCGCCGGTGACTACCAATTTCATGCTTCCTGACTGGAACAACTTGGAACAGTGGTCGTGGGCTGACGGCCTCGATGTCGTCTCGCTCGACCACTACTTGGACTCTGCCACTGCTGAAGCTGAGGCTCACGTCGCGTACGGATCCGACCTCGCGCGCTCCTGGAGCAACGGTCCCTGGATCCTCATGGAACAAAACGCCACCCAAATCAAGCTAGATGGACGAGCCCTGCCCAAGGAGCCAGAGCGTACGATTCGCGACAGCCTCGGCTACATTGCGCGGGGTTCACAGTCATGCATGTTCTTCCAATGGCGGGCATCTACCGCCGGCGCGGAACAGTGGCACTCGGGCATGGTTCCCCACGTCGGCAAGGATACTGAAGGCTTCCGCACAATTGTCCACCTGGGAGAGATCCTGGAACGCTTGGAGGAGGTCCACCTACCGCCGGCGGACGGCCCGGTTGTCAAAGCCGACGTCGCCATTGTGTGGCATGCCGACGGCTGGTGGGCCCTGGAAACGCCCGACCTGCCCAGTTCGGACATCACCTATCGGGGCGAATTGCGGGCGATCCACCGCGCCCTACGGGCTCTTGGAATCGTCACCGACTTCATCGCGCCATGTGCCTGTCTGGAGTCGTATCGCCTGCTCGTCGTTCCGTGCCTATACCCCATGGATGAGCGGACGGCGGCGTGGATTGAGTCCTTTGCCCGGTCGGGTGGGACCGTAGTGGTGACCTACCTCAGCGGATTGGCCGACTCCGCCATGCGGATTCTTCCGGGTGGATATCCCGGCCGGCTACGTGACCTGCTGGGCATATCCTCGCAATCGCTGCGCCCTCTCCAACCGGGGACCCAGCTCATCCTCCGTAGCGAGCTGGGTCCGGACCTCGAAGTAACGGACTGGACGGAACACGTCCGGCTCAACACGGCGCAAGCTGTGTACTCGTTCCTCACGGGACCGCTCACCGGGTCCCCGGCGATTACCCGCGCAACTGTCGGAGCCGGAACCGCATGGTACATCTCAACGCATCTGACGCAGTCATCCGAACAGGCGCTTTGGAACCTGATTCTGCGTGACACTGGCATCGATCCCACCATCGTCGGAGCGGCCCCCCTCGGAGTCGAGGCGGTGGTGCGGCGTTCTCGTGACGCCGACTTCCTCTTCCTCATGCATGATGGCGACGTCGACGTCGACGTCACCGCGCCCGGCCCCGATCTAATAAGCGGAAACGACTATTCCAAAGGCGGACTGCTCGCGGCTGGAAGCTGCGCAGTTATCCGAATCGCTCCCGACGCGGCTACAGCCGTCTCGATTAGCGCCCACAAGCCCTAAAACAATTGCCACAATTCAACCCCGCACACGAACGACGTTGACTAGGAAGCACACCATGGCCACCGACAACGAGCTAGCCCCCGCTCCCCTGGATGCGGCCGGGGCGGTACGGCACGAATCCGCGCCGACATACATCTGGCCCTCAGACCCGCTGATCAAACAGAACCTCGAACATTGGCGTGACCTCAAGCTGGGAGTCATCATCCACTGGGGAATCTACACCGCTATCGGACAAGGCGGTTCCTGGTCCCTACATCGCGAAGACCTCGGCTGGTTCACAGATCCGCCCGCATCATGGTCCGGTACTAACGCCGAGTATCACACCTGGTACTACGATCAGGCTCGCACCTTCACCGGTGAAGACTTCGCGGCCCAGGAATGGGCTGCAGCATGCTCTGCGGCCGGTATGCGGTACTGTATCTTCACGACCAAACACCACGACGGCTTCTGCATGTACGACTCCGCCTATACCAACACGAAATGCACCTCTGAGGAGTCTGGTCTTCACCGCGACATCCTGCGCGAAGTCGCAGACGCCTTCCGAGGCGCTGGCTTGGAAATGGGCGCATACTTCTCTAAGGCGGACTGGTCGCGCCCAGAGTACTGGAACCGCTCGCTGCCGATCAAAGATCGCTTTCACAACTACGACATCAGCGCTCACCCCCGAGCATGGGAGCGTTTTGTGGAGTTTACACAGGATCAGGTCGATGAGATCCTCACGAACTATGGTCCTTTCTCTGTTCTCTGGCTCGACGGCGGTTGGGTGCGCGAGCCGGAGGAACCGATCGACATTGACGGTATTGCGCGGGTAGCGCGTCTCGCACAGCCAGGTATCCTCGTCGTCGACCGGGAAGTGCCTGGTCCGCATCAGAACTATCTCACCCCGGAGCAGCAGGTCCCCACGACCCCGCTGCAGTTCCCTTGGGAGGCATGTATCTCCCAGACTAAAGAATGGTGCGCGATGCGCCCAGACGATCCGGCAAAGCCCACGGCCGAGACCATCGGGAATCTCCTGCGCATCGTTGCCGGCGGCGGTAACTATCTCATCGGGATCGGCCCGGACGCACGGGGACGCATGGTGCCCTCCGTCAGGCAGTTTCTCCAAGACCTCGGCGAGTGGATGCAGGTATGCGGTGAAGGAATATACTCAACGCGCCCGCCCGAGAACCCTCCGTCTGTCACATCCGACGACGACATCACTTGGTACCTCACAGCACGTGACGGCTTCCTCTACGCCTTTGGACACTCCGGCGCTGACGAGGTGCCTGCCACCACCTTACGTGTCGACGCCCGACTCACTGAGGTCACTATGCTCGGCGGTGGCCCGCTCTCGATGCGGCGCAACGGCGACGCCACATTCATCGACGTCCCGCCGTCGGCCACCCGGTGGGCCTCCTGTCTGCGCATGACCTTGGCATGAAACCGGAGCGTTGAAAGGGAACATATGGAGATGACAGAGAACCGTACCGTACAGGGTCTGACGAGCTTCTTCACCCTCGTAGCGCTCAACCTCATCCACGTTGTTGCGTGTCTGCCGGTCATCACCATCGGTGCAGCCTCCGCCGCACTCCTGGAGACGATGGACGCCGTCCGTCAAAACCCCGACACCGACATGTTGCGTACGTACGGACACGCGCTCAAAACCGACACGTTACGTGGCAGCATCGTCTTCTGGGCAATCGCCCTGCCCGCCGCGTTGGCCGCCTTCGCTGTCCGATTCTGGTGGTCAACGGGCGGGGCGCCGGGAGCGATTGCCGCCGTCATCGCCGCACTCCTCGCCCTATATCTCGCCGCGAGTGCCGTGCACGGCCTGCTCCTGGTCGCGACCCGTGACACCACCGCTTCCAGGACCATCCATAATGCGCTATTGCTACCGGCGGTGGTACCGGCGCGCTCCCTCTTCCTCGTCCTGGTGCCTATCACCGAGGTCGCCCTTGCAATCGCGCTACCTCCTAGCCTCATCATCATCCTCACCGTGGGGCTGGCTGTCGGCGCGCTCCTACAGTCCGCCATCGCCGCACCGCTGTACGCGCGCCTATCCTGACTGCCATCAGACCTCGCGGTCGATCCAAATTAATCGAAGCGCATCGACTCATCCGGTTGACCGATCACATCCGCGCGAGTACACTGAGAACCCGAGCGAGGTTAATCTCCTCCGATATTTTGCCGAATCCGGCGAATTCTCCAGCATCTGCAAGGACGCAGCACCGCATCCAAGCCGCATCGAATCGCTACGACACACAAGGAGCGAACATGGCATTGCCACCGGCACCGGCATCAGTCGTTGCTGCCGAAGAGAAAGCAAGCGGCGCCCACCAGCGCTCTCACGCGCGCACGCCTAAGCACCCTCGGCATCATGGGTCGTTCAAACTCTTTCTATCGATCGCACCCTTCCTGCTGCTGGTCGTGCTCTTCAGCTACCTGCCGCTGCTCGGCTGGGTGTACTCGCTTTTCGACTTCAGGCCCGCTCGCGGCCTTGCCAACTCCGAGTTCGTAGGTCTCCAGTGGTTCCGTATGCTGGTGCAATCTCCGACCCAGCTTCACCAAATCCTACGGGTACTCGCCAACACACTAGGGATGAGCTTCCTGGGGATCGCCACATCGGTGCTACCTCTGGGATTCGCCGTCCTACTCAATGAGATCCAAGCCAAGTGGTTCAAGAATCTTGTACAGACACTCACCACACTCCCGAACTTCATCTCATGGGTGCTAGTCTACATGATCGCGTTCGCGTTATTCTCTTCGACCGGTATGGTCAACTCGACCATGCTGTCGCTCGGGCTTATTGACGTGCCGATCAAGTTCTTGGACTCCGAATCGCACGTGTGGCTGAAAATGACCGCATGGGGCCTTTGGAAAGGCCTGGGCTGGGGCTCGATTATGTACTTAGCAGCCATCTCAGGAATCGATCAATCGCTTTACGAGTCCGCAAAGGTCGACGGCGCCGGGAGATTCCGGACCATGTGGTCTATCACCATCCCCCAGCTGTTGCCGACGTACTTCGTGCTCCTCATGCTCTCAGTTGCGAATATTCTTAACAACGGCATGGAGCAATACTATGTGTTCCAAAACGCCTTCAACAAGGAACACATCGAAGTACTTGACCTGTATGTCTACAACATCGGCATGGGCGGCAACAATCTGTCCCTCGCGACTGCTATCAGCATGCTCAAATCGCTCATCTCCGTAGCGCTGTTACTTACTGTCAACGGTCTGTCCAAGCGTTTGCGCGGGACTTCGCTGATCTGACCAGGGGGAACGAACATGTTCAAGTCCAAGCACGCGGCGTTACAGCAGCCTCGTCGAATGAAGCTCTCGCGCGGAGACGTGGCGTTCCACATCATCAATTACTCCGGCGCAGCACTGCTAGCTTTCATCTGTGGATATCCCTTCTACTACCTCATCATTAACTCGATCAGCGCCAACAACCTCACCGCCCTGGGCGACGTACGATGGCTGCCAGAAGGAATCCACTTCAGCAACTATATCAACGTTTTCCATCTCAGCGGGCTCCCCCAGGCCGCAGCCGTCTCCGTCGCCCGGACGGTAATCGGCACAACATGCACCGTGCTCGCCTCCGCATACTTGGGATTCATGTTCACCCAAGAGCGCCTATGGAAGCGCACGCTATGGTATCGATTGGTCGTCATCACGATGTACTTCAATGCCGGCATTATTCCGGTCTTCATCGTAATGTACACCTTGGGCCTTACTAACAATTTCCTGGTATATATTCTTCCCGCGATCGTACAACCCTTCAACATTATTCTTGTGAAGACGTATGTTGAGTCGATGCCGCATGAATTACAGGAGGCAGCCGAGGTCGACGGCGCTAATACGCTACAGGTATTCGCCCGCATCATGCTGCCGAACATGACACCGATTCTCGCGACGGTAGCGATTTTCTCCGCGGTTGCTCAGTGGAACAGTTTCCAGGACACGCTCATGTACATCACCGACAAGAGCCTTTACACCCTCCAGTATCTGCTCTACACCTACATCAACCAGGCGGATAGCCTTGCTCAGATGGCGCAACAATCCGGAGGCGACCTCGGGTCGGTCGCAGCCGCCGCAACGGCGCAGACTGCCACTTCAATTCGGACTACGGTAGCCGTCGTCGTCGTACTCCCTATTCTCTTCATCTACCCACTGTTCCAGCGGTACTTCGTCAAGGGCATCATGCTGGGCGCAGTCAAGGGGTAATCCCTTATGCCGTTCTGTTCACTCATCCACCCGACCATCAAAGGAGATGCACATGGTCACTTCCGTTTCTAGACGATCACTACTCATCGGCGCAAGTGCCGCCTTCGGCCTACTTACGTTGGGCGCGTGCGGCAAGAACAACTCGTCAGGTTCCTCGTTCGCCAGCGCGGATGCGACTGCCTTCCCAACGGCCTGGTCCGACGCAGCCAAGTTCGAGGTCTTCGACGGGCTCGCCAACCAGGCGGGCGAGCAGCCCGGCTGGTTTGGCAAGCTGGTCTCTGACCGGTATGGCCTCACTCTGAATCTGGTTTCGCCCAATGTCGCCGGCGGCGGAGACACGCTCTACAACACCAGGGTCACCGCAGGTAACCTTGGTGACATCGTCGTTGTCGGAGTCGGCAAGCAGATGAACGAGTTGATCGAGGGCGGGTTATTGATGGACTTCACGCCCGTATACGGCGCAATGAAGAACGTGGCCCGATTCGACGCCGCTGTGCAGAAGCTCAATGAGGGCAAGGACGGCCTATATGCCCTGCCTACCCAAATCTCGACCCTTAAGCCGACCGAGCCGAGCGAGGGAATTGACCCGACTTTCGGTCCTTTCCTCCGTTGGGATCTGTACAAGCAAATTGGGTATCCTGAGATCTCGACGCTTGAAGATCTGCTCCCGGTGCTTCAGAAGATGCAGGAAGCGCAGCCCACGGCAGACAACGGCAAGAAGACATACGCCTTGTCCCTATTCAAGGATTGGGACGGCAACATGATGAACAACGCCAAGCAGCCGGTCTGCTACTACGGGTACGACGAGATCGGCTTCGTACTCGCTAAGGCAGACGGCTCCGACTTCCAGGGCCTTCTCGATGACGACGGGCAGTATCGTCGCGTCCTCAAGTGGTTCTTCGACGCTAACCAACTGGGCATCGTCGATCCGGACTCAACAACTCAGAACTACGACACGCTTTTCTCGAAGATGCAGGCCGGTCAGGTGCTGTTCTCATTCTGGCCGTGGCAGGGCCAATCAGCGTACAATACCGAGGAACACATGGCTCAGGGCAAGGGCTTCGAGATCGCGCCGCTTGCTGATATGAAGGTCTTCTCCTACGGTGCGCCCGCGACCGGTGCACAACAGGTCATTGCTATCGGTTCCCAAGTGAGCGACCCCGACCGTGCCGCCGCATTCCTCGACTGGCTCTATAGCTCAGAGGGGGTTTCCTGTAACTCGAGCCAGACGATGGGCGCAGCTGGACCGCAGGGACTCACGTGGGACCTCAACTCCGACGGTAAACCCGAGCTCACCGAGTTCGGGCGTCAAGCGCTCCTCGGCGATGACGCCGATGTCCCGAGCGAATGGGGCACCGGAACCTACAAGGAGGGGGCATCCTGGCTCAACGTTACGACGGTCCTCGGAACGGACGTCGACCCGGAAACCGGCTACCCCTTTAACTACAAGATGTGGGAGACCTACCAGGAGACCACTTCCAACCCGCTGTCCGACGACTGGTCGGCACAGATGGGCGGCGCGACAACGACCATGCAATATCTCCAAGACAACGACATGCTTGCCGTCGCGCCCGGTGCCAGTTACGTAGCGCCCGACGATGACTCGCAGACCGAGTCTCTGCGGAACCAGGTCAGGTCGGTTATCGTTGAAACTTCTTGGAAGATGGCGTTCGCCAGCGATGAGGCCACCTTCAACTCCCTATGGGAAGACCTCAAGAACACTGCAGACGGACTCGGCTATCAGGAAGTCCTTGAGACAGACATGGCGAATGCGAAAGCCCAGCAGGAGGCCCGTGAGGAGGTCGTCGCCGAATTTGGGTGATCCTCTGCACTCCCCGGGCCTCCGGGGGGATACAGCACAGTCAGGAACCGACAGGCACGGTCCTTCGTGAGGCGGTGCCCGCTGCAGCTTGCGGCGGGCACCGCCTCACGATCTAACGGCCCAGTACTCCCAGCAAGCCCGGCGTTCGGCAGGTGCCCAGGCGGCGTCCACCGTGCCGACCTCACCCTTGATGCGGTTGATGACGAGTGCTGGCAGCATCGGCTCGTCCCGCTCGGTGCAGTCATGCCCGAGCATGTGCATGAGCGGGCCCATATGGCGGGGCAGGATTACTCCCCCGATGGCGTCACTCAACTCACCGTAGGTGATGACCTCGCCATGCGCCGCCACATCGATGAGCACGGCGCGTGAACAGACCACCGCATGGGCAAGCTTCGGCGTGAGCGTGAACATACGCTCCCCCACCGGGTAGCGCTCGCCAACCGTGAGCGCCAAATCGACCGCGGCAACAGCGGGGTCGGGCCACTGGTGAGGGGCCGTTGCAGACGGGAGCATGCACCTATGCTCCCAGATCATTCCTGTCGGCGGCAGGAGCTCAGCTGCGAAGATAGGCGCATGAGCAGCTCTACGTTCCCGACCATCGAGATTCGCGGCGACATCAAGCTCGGCCAGTTCCTCAAACTCGCGGGCCTCGTCGAGGACGGCGCCGTGGCCCGCATTGCCATCCAAGCCGGCGACGTGCGCGTCAACGGCGAAGTGGAGACCCGACGCGGTCATCGCCTGGCCACCGGCGACGTCGTGGAGGTGGAACTGCCGACCGGCGTCGACGGCGCCGTGGTGGGGTGAGCGACCGTGCTTGGCATCGTGCACCGGCACCCGGTGCGTGCCAGGGCGAATATGCTGAATCTCTGTGCGGAAAGCACACCAGAGAGACCTTCGCGCTAGTCAGATGGGTTCTACTCGGGTGACACCGTCTAGCTAACCCATTTCTATAAAGTGCGAGAACACAGGAGTTCTCGTGACCCATCGGCTGTCAGCGCCCCAGACACCCCGGGCCGAGGAGGGCCTTGATATCGGAATAGAACGCCGCGGAGGCCTCCACCCGCAACGAGTTATCCAGCTGGGTGCGCACCTCCCGGCCCGGACTGGTCAGGGTGAGCCGCACGGTCGACATACCGGGGTGCTTCTCCAGCACCGTCTTGAACTGCTCCACCAGCGGGCCGGTGCAGCGGTTACTCGGCAGGGTGATCGTCACCGCCTCATGCGTGGCGCTAGACACATCCGGCACCGTCATCTCCTGGACGTACAGGGCGACTTGCCCGTCGCGGCGGTTGAGACGCCCTCGCAGTGTCACCACCGTGTCCGGAGCAAGCATGGTGGACACCGTCTGGTAGGTCGAGGGGAAGAACAGCGCCTCGATGCTTCCGCCGAGATCCTCAATCTGGGCGATCGCCCACAGGTTGCCCTGTTTGGTGGTCTTCCGCGTCAACGAGGTGATGAGGCCGGCGATGGTGACCATGGCGCCGTCGGGCCGGTCGTCGTCCTCAATGAGGTCGGAGATCTCGGTGTCGGCCAGCTTGGCCAGGGCATGCTCCAGGCCGAGCAGAGGGTGGTCGGACACGTACAGACCGAGCATGTCGCGCTCGTAGGCCAACTTCTCCTTCTTGTCCCACTCCGGCAGGTCGGGGACCTCCGAGGAGAAGACCGGGCCGGAGCCGAACGCCGCGTCGTCGCTGGGGGCATCCCCCATGATGGAGGCGAAGAGGTCGAACTGACCGGCGGCCTCGTTACGCTTGACGCCGATGATCTCATCGACGAAGTCCTCGTGGCAGGCCTGCAGGGCACGCCGTGACTTGCCGAGAGTGTCGAACGCACCGGCCTTGATGAGGGAGTCAATGGTGCGCTTGTTACACACGACGGCGGGAACCTTGTCGAGGAAGTCCTCGAAGCTGGTGAAGTCTCCCTTGGTCTCCCGCGCCTCAACGATGGCGTCGACGACGTTGGCGCCGACGTTGCGGACCGCCCCCAGCCCGAAGCGAATGTCGTCTCCAACGGCGGAGAACTGGGCGCGTGAGGCGTTAACGTCGGGGGGCAGCACCTTGATGCCCATGTGGCGGCATTCGCCCAGGTAGACGGCCAGCTTGTCCTTGTTGTCCTTCTGAGAGGTGAGCAGGGCCGCCATGTACTCGGTGGGATAGTGCGCCTTAAGGTAGGCGGTCCAGTAGGACACCACGCCGTAGGCGGCGGAGTGGGCCTTGTTGAAGGCGTACTTGGCGAAGGGCACCACGACGTCCCACAGGGCCTTAACCGATTCCTTGGAAAAGCCCCGCTCCACCATTCCGGCCTCGAACTCGACGAACATCTTCTCCAGGATGTCCATCTTCTTCTTACCCATGGCCTTGCGCAGTGCGTCGGCCTTACCCATGGAGAAGCCCGCCAGGTCGGTGGCGATCTTCATGACCTGCTCCTGGTAGACGATCAGACCGTAGGTCGTCCCCAGAATCGGCTCCAGGGCCTCCTTGAGCTCGGGGTGGATCGGGACGATCTCCTGCAGACCGTTCTTGCGCAGGGCGTAGTTTGTGTGGGACTCCGCCCCCATGGGCCCGGGCCGGTACAGAGCGCCGACGGCGGAAATGTCCTCGAAGTTGTCCGGTTTCATCAGGCGCAGCAGGGTGCGCATGCCGCCACCATCCAGCTGGAAAACACCCAGGGTGTCGCCGCGGGACAACAGTTCGTAGGTGGCCCGGTCATCCAGTTCAATGTGGTCGATATCCAGCGGCTCCTTGCCGTTGGCGACGATGTTGTCCAGGGCGTCGGAGATGACCGTGAGGTTGCGCAGCCCCAGGAAGTCCATCTTGAGCAGGCCCAGATGCTCGCAGGTGGGGTAGTCGAACTGGGTGATGAAGGCGCCGTCCTGCAGCCGCTGCATCATGGGAATGATGTCGGTCAGGGTGTGGCTGGACATGATGACGGCGCAGGCGTGCACGCCCCACTGACGGGTCATGCCCTCTAGGCCGCTGGCCAGCTCGACAATCTTCTGCGCATCCGGATCCTCGGCGTGTAGATCGCGGAACTGCTGCGCCTCCCCATAGCGCGGGTCTTCGGGGTTGAACATGCCCTTGATGGTGATGTCTTTGCCCATGATGGTCGGCGGCATGGCCTTGGTCAGGCGGTCGCCGACGGCATAGGGGTAGCCCATGACCCGGGAAGAGTCCTTGAGCGACTGCTTGGCCTTGATGACGCCGTAGGTGACCACCTGGCTGACGCGATCGGACCCGTACTTGTCCTTGACGTAGTC
This sequence comes from Actinomyces sp. MRS3W, assembly GCF_032465695.1. Classification (NCBI taxonomy): domain Bacteria; kingdom Bacillati; phylum Actinomycetota; class Actinomycetes; order Actinomycetales; family Actinomycetaceae; genus Actinomyces; species Actinomyces sp. MRS3W. The sequence continues at coordinate 1,581 of NZ_JAWDJJ010000287.1, read as the reverse complement.
GATGACCTCGTCACGCCGACGCTCGTCGAAGTCAACGTCGATATCCGGCATGGAAATGCGCTCGGGGTTGAGGAAGCGCTCGAAGATGAGTCCGTGTTTGAGCGGGTTGAGCTCGGTAATGCCCATGGCGTAGGCGACCATGGAGCCGGCGCCGGAGCCGCGGCCCGGTCCCACGCGGATGCCGTGCTGCTTGGCCCAGTTGATGTAGTCGGCGACGACGAGGAAGTAGCCGGGGAAACCCATCTGCACGATGACGCCAATCTCGTACTCGGCCTGCTTGCGGCAGTCCTCAGGGATATCACCGTGGAAGCGGCGGTCCATGCCCTTCCAGCATTCCTTGACGAACCAGGACTCCATGGTCTCCCCCTCGGGCACGGGGAAGACCGGCATGAACGAGGCACCCTCGTCGACGGTCTGGAAGCTCACATTGCACTGCTCGGCCACCAGCAGCGTGTTGTCACAGGCCTCCGGCATCTCCTTGAACAAGGCCCGCATCTCGCGGCCGGGGCGCAGATAGTAGGTGTCGCCGTCGAACTTGAAGCGGTCCGGATCCGACAGGACCGACCCGGAGTTGATGCACAGCATCGCGTCCTGAACGGTGCGGTCCTCTGGACGCACGTAATGAGAGTCATTGGTGGCCAGCAGGGGCGCGTCGATCGCCTTGGCCAGACGCAACAGATCCTTGGTCACGCGCTGCTCGATCTCTAGCCCGTGGTCCATGAGCTCGACGTAGAAGTAATCCTTGCCGAAGATGTCCTGCAACTCGCCGGCGGCGCGCAGGGCCTCGTCCCACTGGCCCAATCGCAGGCGGGTCTGTACCTCGCTGGATGGGCAGCCGGTGGAGGAGATGAGGCCCTTGGAGTAGCGCGAGATGAGCTCTCGGTCCATGCGGGGCGCTTTGCCCCACTGGCCCTCCAAGGAGGCGTAAGAGTCCAGGCGCATGAGGTTGTGCAGGCCCTCGTTGTTGTGCGAGAGCAGGGTCATATGCGTGTAGGCGCCGCGGGCGGAGACGTCGTCGGCGCGTTGGGACTCATCCCCCCAAAACACCCGGGTCTTGTCGAAGCGGGAAGTACCCGGGGTCAAGTAGGCCTCGACGCCGATAATCGGCTTGATGCCAGCACTCTTGGCAGCCTCATAGAACTCGTAGGCACCGAACATGTAGCCGTGGTCGGTAATGGCCAGGGCCCGCTGTCCCAGCCGCTTGGCCTCGGCCACGTAGTCCTTGATCTTGCCGGCGCCATCGAGCATGGAGTAGTCGGTATGAACGTGGAGGTGGACGAAGTCGTCGTAAGGCTCCTGGCTGTCCGTCTGTCCGCCCGCCGCTGCTGCCACGCTCGTGTCTGCCATGTGTTTCATCCTAGATGATTGACCCGAGGGCGATCACGGTCTCGGTGTGGGTCGGCCGGTGGCCGCGGCGGCCGGTCAGTGGCCGTCGACCAGCGGCAGTCAGCGCGCGTTGGGCCAGCGCTCCTTTCACCGAAACCGGCACTTGTAACGCACCGAGACCGGCACTTGTAACGTGCCGAAACCGGTCGAAGTTGCTGAGGGCGGGCTAAGTCTTGGGGCATCGGCCGGGGCCAT
>NZ_JAWDJJ010000286.1:0-19044 GCF_032465695.1 Actinomyces sp. MRS3W | reverse complement strand
GTCCTGGCTGGCGCAGGCCCGGGAGATTCAGGCCCGCCGCGGCGCGCACTGAGCCCGGGGCGCGTCCTGGCCGCCAGCGGGGCCGCGGCTACCACGTTGTGGACGGGAAGCCGGCCGCAACCGGGGGTGCGCCTACGCTATGGCCGCGCCGGTGCCCGCCGGCGGAAAGGCAGAACCCGTGCTTCCCATGTCTCCCGCTGTGCTCCTGTCCACAAACACCCCCACTGGTCTTGCGGCGTCCTCGGCGCGCCCGGCCAATTTCAGTGAGACCCTGACCGCCGTCGATAACTTCCTATGGGGGCCCTGGTTGCTCATCCCGCTGCTGCTGGGCACGGGGATTTGGCTGACCATCCGGTTGCGCGGCGTGCAGCTGCGCAAGGTTCTGCCCGCGCTGCGCTTCGCCTTCCTCGAACGCAGCGACGGCGAGACCAACACCGCCGAGGGGGACATCTCCCACTACCAGGCGCTGACGACGGCGCTGGCCGCAACGGTCGGAGTCGGCAACATCATCGGCGTGGCCACCGCCATCCACCTGGGTGGCCCCGGCGCCCTGTTCTGGATGTGGGTGACGGCGTTCTTCGGCATGGCCTCGAAATACTCCGAGGCCTTCCTCGCGGTCCGCTTCCGCACCACGGATGGCAACGGGCAGAAATCCGGCGGCCCCCAGTACTACCTCCAGCATGCGATCAAGGGGCGGCTGGGGACGGTGCTGTCGGTATTCTTCGCCATTTCCACGCTGTTGGCCTGCTTCGGCATCGGCTCCATGACGCAGTCGAACTCGGTGGCCGCGCAGCTCGAGCACTCCTTCGGAGCGGACCCGGCGCTGGTCGGCATACTCATGGCGATCGCCATCGGTGGCGTGCTGTTGGGCGGCATCGAGTCGATCGGGAAGGTGACGGCGGCCTTCGTGCCGCTCATGATCACCTTCTACGTCGGCGGTTGCCTCTACATCCTCGCCGTCAACGCCTCCGCCATCCCCGCGGCGCTCGGCATGGTGTTCTCTGGTGCTTTCACCGGCCATGGTGCTGCCGGGGGATTCGCCGGATCCACCATGCTCATGGCGCTGAAGTTCGGTGCGGCACGCGGCATCTTCTCCAACGAGTCCGGCATGGGCTCGGCCGCCATCGCTGCGGCGGCCGCCAAGACCAACCACCCGGCGCGTCAGGGCCTGGTGTCCATGACCCAGACCTTCATCGACACCTTCATCGTCGTCACCTGCACGGGACTGGTGGTGCTGTCCACCGGCGCCTGGACCGGGGATGATCCGGCCACCATGACCGCCACCGCCTTCACCACCGGCCTGCCCGGCGACTGGGGCCACTACATCGTGTCGGTCTCACTCGTATTCCTGGGCTCCTCAACGATCCTGGGGTGGGCCTACTACGGCGAGCGTTGCGTGGAGCGGCTGGTGGGCGTGCACGGCGTGCTGCCCTTCCGCCTGTTCTTCACGGTTCTCATCTTCCTGGGAACCGTCACCAGCCTCGACGACGTGTGGACCTTCGCGGACATTGCCAACGGCCTCATGGCGATCCCCAACCTCATTGGCCTGGTGCTGCTGTCCGGTCTCATCGCCCGCGAGACCAAGGCCTACCTGGAGCAGGATCCGCATCTGCGCCGTCCCGGCGAGGAGTTCACCTCCATCCCCGAGGACGCCGCGGCCTGACAGCCGGGGAAGCGGCTCCCGCCGGCCTGCCTAATTCACCTCCGCCAGCAGCTGCTGCATGCGGCCGACGCCCTCGGTGATGGCGTCGTCGCTCATGGCGTAGGACATGCGCAGGAAGCCCGAAGGGCCGAAGGCCTCGCCCGGGACCACTGCCACCTCGGCGTACTCCAGCAGCAGATCGGCCAGGGTGGCCGAGGAGTCGATGGTGTGCCCGCGCAGCGACTTGCCCAGGAGTTGCTCGACGCTCGGGTAGGCGTAGAAGGCACCCTTGGGCATAGGTACCTCGACACCGTCGATCTCGGAGAGCATGGAGACGATCAGCTGCCGACGGCGGTCGAAAGCGTTGCGCATTTTGGCGACGGCGGACAGGTCCCCGGAGACAGCGGCGATGGCCGCGCGCTGCGACACATTGGCGACGTTACTCGTCAGGTGCGATTGGAAGTTGGCGGCGGCCCTGATGACGTCGGAGGGGCCCATCATCCAGCCCACGCGCCAGCCGGTCATGGCATAGGTCTTGGCAACCCCGTTGAGGACGATGGCCTGGTCTGCCAGCTCCGGGACCAGGGCCACGATATGGGCCGGCTGGGCGTCGTCGTACAAGAGGTGCTCATAGATCTCGTCCGTGACGATCCAGATGCCGTGCTCCAGCGCCCACTGGCCAATGTGGGTGAGTTCAGCAGCGGTGTAGACCGCGCCCGTCGGGTTCGACGGCGAGCACAGGAGCACAACCTTGGTGCGTGGGGTGCGGGCGGCCTCCAGCTGCTCCACCGTCACCTTGTAATCCTGGTCGAGGCCGGCGAAGACCGGGACCGTGGTGCCGCCGGCCAGGGCGACGACCTCCGGGTAGGTAGTCCAGATCGGGGTGGGCATGAGGACTTCGTCGCCAGGGTCGATGAGCGCCGCGAACGCTTGGAAGACGGCCTGCTTGCCACCGTTGGTGACGAGGATGTCATCGGGGGAGACCAAGTATCCGGAGTCGCGCAGCGTCTTAGCGGAGATCGCCTCGCGCAGCTCCGGCAATCCCTTAGCGGGGGAGTACTTGTGATTGACCGGGTCGGTGGCGGCGGTGATGGCGGCGGCGACGATGTAGTCCGGGGTGGCGAAGTCCGGCTCGCCCGCGCCGAATCCGATGACCGGGCGGCCTGCGGCCCTCAGGGCCTTGGCCTTGGCGTCAACGGCGAGGGTGGCCGAGGGGGAGATGGCAGCGAGGCGGGCGGAGACACGACTCCTAGGTGCAGTACTCACGTCCCGATATTCTCACGCCGCGTGCCGGGCGGCCCCGCCGTTCCGGCATACGGCGCGAGGTGGTGAGCGGTTTCACGTGCCAGGGCGGGAGCCGCAGGTGAACGGCGCCACATGCGAGATGGCGCCGCCGTGACGGTAGCGACGACGTGGCGCAGCCCACGGGCGTGGAGTTCCGCAATCGTCGATCGGTGTGGCAAGATTGGAGGCCGCTGAAGGGCAGTGGCGCAATTGGTAGCGCACCGGTCTCCAAAACCGGCGGTTGTGGGTTCGAGTCCCGCCTGCCCTGCTGAGAACGGCGGATCTGTCGGGAGATCCCGTCGGCTCCGTCTTCTCGCCCGTCAGGGCATGGTCGGACCGTCAACCCCGAGGATCACGAGAGCATGAGCGATAGCGCGAGCGCCGCCAAAGGCGGGCGGGAGAAGAGGCGTGGCATCTTCTCCCGTATCGCCTTGTACTTCCGCCAGGTCGCCGACGAACTCCGCAAGGTGGTGTGGCCCACGCGGAACGAGTTGTGGACCTACTTCGCGGTGGTAGTCGTCTTCATCCTGGCGATCATGCTCTTCACCGGGGTCCTTGACGCCGTCTTCGACCGGCTCGTCATGTGGGCCTTCGCCTGACCGCCATCTTCCACTCGTTACCGATGTCAGCCGTCGCCGCTAGATTCAGCCTGAGAAGCCCGAGGAGAGAGAAACACCGTGTCTGAGGAGAACGTTCCCGAGGAGCTCGACGTCGCCGCCGACGTCGTGGAGCAGAACCCGTCGGCGCAGCCGGAGCAGGCCGACCCGGTCGAGGAGTTCCGCCAGCAGATGTCCTCGCTGCCCGGCGAGTGGTACGTGCTGCACACCTACTCCGGCTATGAGCGCCGCGTCGCCGCGGACATCATGGCTCGCGCGGAGAACTTCGAGCTTGAGGACTACGTCTTCGACGCCGTCGCCCCCATGGAGACGGTGATCGAGATCAAGAACGGCAACAAGAAGAAGGAGGTCTCGCGGGTCCGCCTGCCCGGCTACGTGTTCGTGCGCATGGACCTGGACGACCCCGAAACCTCCGACCAGGTGTGGCGCACCATCAAGGACACCCCGGCGGTCACCGGCTTCGTCGGCGACCGCTATGACCCGGTGCCGCTGACCTTCGAGGAAGCCGTCTCCCAGCTCGGCCCCACCCCACAGGAGGTTGCCGCCAAACGCGCCACCGCCGCTGCGGCCGCGCCCGAGGAGGGAGCCGGCACGCAGGTCGAGGCCGGCGGCAAGGTCTACGAGGTTGCGTTCTCGGTGGGCGAGTCGGTCATTGTCACCGACGGCCCCTTCGAGTCACTGCCCGCCACCATCGCGGAGATTCACCCCGACACCCAGAAGCTTCAGGTGCTCATCTCCCTGTTCGGCCGTGACACCCCGGCCGAACTGGCCTTCAACCAGGTCGCCAAGATCTGACGGCTGCTCCGTTCCCGGGCCGGGTTGGTCGGGGAACGGGCGCGGTCGGCCCATCACCCCTGTGAGACCGCCCACCGGGTGCCTCACGGGGCCGCACGCGGGTTTAAGATGGGCGCTCGCGTGCCCATGCGTGTGCGCACGTATGGATACGTACTCACTCGCTGCACGGCAGGTGTGCAGCATTCCGGACAAGAAAGACCAAGTTACCCATGGCTCCTAAGAAGAAGGTCGCCGGGCTGATTAAGCTCCAGATCCAGGCCGGCCAGGCCAACCCCGCCCCGCCGATCGGCCCTGCGCTCGGTCAGCACGGTGTCAACATCATGGAGTTCTGCAAGGCCTACAACGCTGCGACCGAGTCCCAGCGCGGCAACGTCATCCCGGTGGAGATCACGGTTTACGAGGACCGCTCCTTCACCTTCGTGACGAAGACGCCCCCGGCGGCAGAACTCATTAAGAAGGCCGCCGGCGTCTCCAAGGGCTCCGCAACCCCGCACACGGACAAGGTCGGTTCGCTGACCCAGGCCCAGGTGCGTGAGATCGCCGAGACCAAGCTGCGCGACCTCAACGCAAACGACATCGAGTCCGCCGCGAAGATCATCGCCGGCACCGCCCGCTCCATGGGCATTTCCGTCGAGGCCTGAGCCCCGGCCCCTCACACCCATACGCGTGGAAGGGCCTGCGCGGCCCGTTCACCACGACTGCTAAGGAGAAGCAGATGACAAAGCGCAGCAAGGCTTACCGCGCCGCCGCGGAGAAGATTCAGTCCGGGATCCTCTACACCCCGGCGGAGGCGGTCAAGCTGGCCAAGGAAACCACCGTGACGAAGTTCGACTCCACCGTGGACGTCGTCCTTCGCCTGGGCGTCGACCCTCGCAAGGCGGACCAGATGGTGCGCGGTACCGTGTCCCTGCCGCACGGCACCGGCAAGACCGCCCGCGTGGTGGTCTTCGCACAGGGTGAGCGGGCCGAGCAGGCCATCGCCGCTGGCGCCGACGAGGTTGGCGGCGACGAGCTCATCGCCAAGGTGGCGGGCGGCTACACCGACTTCGACGCCGCCGTCGCCACCCCAGACCTCATGGGCAAGGTTGGTCGCCTGGGCCGCGTGCTCGGTCCCCGTGGCCTCATGCCCAACCCGCGCACCGGCACCGTCACCATGGACGTGGCCAAGGCCGTCTCCGACATTAAGGGCGGTCGCATCGAGTTCCGCGTCGACCGCTCCGGCAACCTCAACTTCATCATCGGCAAGGCCTCCTTCACCGAGGAGCAGCTGGCGGAGAACTTCCAGACCGCGCTGGACGAGGTGCTGCGGCTCAAGCCGTCCGCCTCCAAGGGCCGCTACATTCTCAAGGCCACCATGGCCACCACCATGGGCCCCGGCATCCCCCTGGATGTCGCCAAGCTCTGACCGCGCTGCCGCCCGGAGACGCCGCATCGGCGTCACCGGCGACTGAACTCAGGCGGGTCGGCCCCTCACGGGGAGCCGGCCCGCCGTGTTCTTTCCGGGTCGCATCGTTGCGCTGCACGGCCGGTGCGGCCGGCTGAACTGGTGCGGGCACCCGGCAGGGCGCACACAGATCTGTGCACGGTAGGGTGCGGCCTGACGAGGCGTTACCGGGACGCGATCGGGGTAACCTGGCGCACACGCCGTCGTGGTGGCAGGCCGGCTGAAGAAAGGGAGGGTTGTTGGTGCGTTTGCGACAAGACTCGCGGACGGGGAACAGGCAGGCGCACATTCCGCGCCCGTCCCGTCGCGCGGTGATCTCCCTGCCCGCGCTCGCCGGCCTCGGCGCCCTGGCCGCCTGTGGCAAGGACCGGACGCCGCCGGTGGTGCAGGTCTCCCCGAGCACCGCTCCCGCGGCAACGGGCACCGCGACGCCGTCGGCCACGCAGGCGGTGAGTATGGAAACGACCCTGAACGGCCAGGACCTCACGCTCGCCGTTGGGCCACTGGTGCGCACCACCCACCAGGGCGAAGAACTTGCCATCCTGCCCATCCACGCCGCCTTGGCCGAGAGCTCCACGACCGCCGTGAACGTCGGCGAGCGCCTCATCGGCTCGCTGCTGTCCTCCGTCGCCGACTACAAACCCCTGCGGCTCATTGACACGGCCGGATCGCGGCTGTGGTCCACCACCAGCCTGGAGGGCGTATTCGCCGACCTCCAACCCGGCGACGCCCAGGACCTGCGCGCCACCTTCGGCCCGGTTGACGTTGAGGCGGTGACGGTCTTCCTCGCCGGCGTGGGCTTCGCGGAGGTGCCGGTGGTGGATGATGACGCCGACGGCGCCCCCAAGCTCGACGTGGACGCGATCGTCGAGGCCGCCACGCCCTACGGGCCGCTGCGCGAGCCGGTGCCGCTCGAACGCTATGCCGAGGCCCTCGACGGCTCCTCGTCCGGCCTGACCACCGACGACCAGACCACGGTTGACCTCTCCAGTGACGTCACCTTCGCCTCCGACTCGGCCGAGCTGTCCGCCGACGCCGTCCTTCAGGGCGTGGCCGACTCCATCGCCGGGTACGACGGCGGCGACCTGGAGATTGTCGGCCACACCGACGACGTCGCCGACGACGCCCACAACCAGACCCTCTCTGAGCAGCGCGCCCAGGCGGTGTCCGACCGGCTAGGGGAGCTGACCGATCTGAGCGGCTGGAACGTCGCCGTTTCCGGTAAAGGCGAGACCGAACCCAAGGTCGACAACGACTCCGATGAGCACCGGCAGGCCAACCGGCGCGTCGAGATTGTCATCGCCCCCACCGGCGGGACCGACGGTGCCCTGAGCCGCTCCGACACCAACAGCCCGCTGCCGCAGGCCGCCGGCCCCGAGGGGCGGGGTCCCGCCGGCGTGACGGTCGACGCCGTCGATGCGGCCGGGCAGGTTCTCGTCACGCTGGAAGAGGTCACGCGCCGGGAGGGGCTGCTATTCGGCCGGCTCCTTTTTAAGGGCGGGCAGGGCGGTTCCGGCTCCGCTCTCAGCGTCGGCTGGGTCAACGACCCGGGTGCTGTGCTCGCCAACGCGCGCGGCGAGCTCGGTGGCCTGACCAGCGTCTTCTCCGCCGGAGGACTCACCCTGCTGTCCGGCTCCGACCGCATCTATCCGGTCGACTACCTCCTCAAAGGCGCGAGCGCCCACCGGGCACTGACCGAGCTTGAACTCACAGACACGCTGGGCAAGGGGGAGGAGGCTGCGGTGTGCGTCGTCTGGCCGGATACGGGTGAGGACACCGTCGTCGTCGACCACCCGGGCTCCACCACCGCCGAGGAGGACACCGCCTACCCTTGGCGGTTGACGGACGTGCCCGTGATCGCGGGCTGAGGCGCGGCGTGACCGATCGCACGGCCGCCTACCGGCTCGCGGGCTTGCGGAGCGGGGTGGACGACCCTGTATCGTGGGCGCCGCCAAAGACCGCAGGTCTCCCGCGCAAGCGGGGCCAAGTCCGCGTCAAGCGGAGCCGGCGCAGGTGAGAACGAGTCAGACCGAGCTCGCGGCACTCCCGCACTCGGATATGAGCCCCGTGCCCACCGGCGCGGGGCTTTTCTAGCGTGGGAACCTGCGGCAGACCACGGAAGGAGGGCCCATGGCAAGGCCTGAGAAGGACGCGGCTGTGGCACAGCTGGCGGACAAATTCCGTGAGGCCAACGCCGTTCTGCTCACCGAGTACCGTGGGCTGAGCGTCGCCGACCTCAAGGAACTGCGCCGTTCGCTCGCCGGCAACGCCGAGTACACCGTGGCGAAGAATACGCTGGCCGCCATCGCCGCCCGTCGGGTTGGCCTTGACGCGATTGTGGATGACCTCAAGGGCCCCACCGCGCTGACATTCGTCACCGGTGAGCCGGTTGAGGCCGCCAAGGCACTGCGTGACTTCGCCAAGGACAACAAGAACCTCATCGTCAAGGGCGGCGTCATGGACGGCAACGCCCTGAGCGCCGACGAGGTCAACAAGCTCGCTTCGCTCGAGTCCCGCGAGGTGCTGCTCGCCAAGGCCGCGGGCGCCGTCAAGGCGTCCCTGTCCAAGGCTGCGTACCTCTTCGTCGCGCCCGCCTCCCAGGCGGTCCGCACCGTCGACGCCCTGCGTGAGAAGCAGGAGACCGCGGCCTGAGCCGCGGGCGCCACCACACTCCATCATCACCCTGCGCTTGAAGACAGTGCAGGACCCCTTTTCCAGGAAGGAACGCCCATCATGGCGAAGCTGACCACCGACGAGCTCATCGAAGCCTTCAAGGAGCTCTCCCTCATCGAGCTGTCCGAGTTCGTCAAGGCCTTCGAGGAGACCTTCGACGTGACCGCCGCTGCTCCGGCGGCCGCCGTCGCCGTCGCCGCCCCCGGTGGTGCCGCCCCGGCCGCCGCCGAGGAGGAGAAGACCGAGTTCGACGTCATCCTCGAGGCCGCTGGCGACAAGAAGATCCAGGTCATCAAGGAGGTGCGCGCCCTGACCTCCCTCGGTCTGAAGGAGGCCAAGGACCTCGTCGAGGCCGCTCCCAAGGCCGTCCTCGAGGGCGCCGCCAAGGACGCCGCCGAGAAGGCCAAGGCTCAGCTCGAGGGCGCCGGCGCCACCGTCACCCTCAAGTGAGTCCGTCCCCGACGCCGCTTAACCAGCGGTAGGGGATCTTCTCAGCCCTCGCGTCGCCCCGATCGCCACTGTGCGGTCGGGGCGACGCCGTGTTCCGTCCCCGACGGGCTGCCCTCGTCAGAGGCCAGGACGCCCGGATGCCATATCGCTCGGTTTCGGTACGTCATAAGTGCCGGTTTCGGCACGTTACAAGTGCCGGTTTCGGTGAAAGGGGCGGGCGGCGGCAGGGCAGTATGGAGGATTGTGGTGGGAATCGCAAGGAGAAATGCCGTCCTCCCGTGGAACCAGGCGGGGTGGCCGTGTAGGCTAGCTCTTCGCGTACCTTGTGTGTACTGGCCCCAATGGCTCTGCCCGACGTCCGGCCCGACCAGCCGGAACTATTGTGGGGGAGCGGCCTGCCGGACCCGTGCCGCAGCGTACGCAGAGTGATCCCCGAGATGAGGGAAGGATCCCCTTTGGCTGCCTCGCGCACCTCTGCACCAACTGCTGCTGACATCGCCGCACGCACCGCGTCGCGTCGTATCAATTTTGCGAAGATCGCCGAGCCGATGCAGGCTCCGAACCTTCTCGCCCTGCAGACCGAGAGCTTCGACTGGCTCGTGGGCAACGAGAAGTGGCGCGCCCGCGTGGATGCCGCCAACGCCGCGCGTCCGGGCTCGCTGCCGGAGACCTCCGGTCTGGAGGAAATCTTCGATGAGATCTCGCCGATTGAGGACTTCGGTGAGACCATGGCCCTATCCTTCCACGACCACCGCTTCGAAGAACCGAAGTACACGGCTGAGGAGTGCCAGGAGAAGGACCTCACCTACTCCGCGCCGTTATACGTGGTCGCGGACTTCGAGAACTTCACCACCGGTGAGATCAAGTCCCAGACGGTGTTCATGGGCGACTTCCCGCTCATGACCGACAAAGGCACCTTCATCGTCAACGGCTCCGAGCGCGTCGTCGTCTCCCAGCTCGTGCGTTCCCCGGGCGTGTACTTCGAGCGCACCACCGAGAAGGCCTCGGACAAGTACGTCTACAACGTCAAGTTCATCCCCTCGCGCGGCGCCTGGTTGGAGTTCGAGGTTGACAAGAACGACCGCGTGGCCGTGCGCATCGACCGCAAGCGCAAGCAGGACATCACCGTCTTCCTTCTGGCCCTGGGCCTGGAGGAGGCCGAGATCCGCGAGGAGTTCAAGGACTACCCGGCGCTGACCACCGCTCTGGATGAGGACCGCAAGGTCTCCACCCAGGACGAGGCCCTGCTGGACATCTACAAGAAGATCCGTCCCGGTGAGCCGCCGAGCGTCGAGGCCGGCCGCACCCTGCTGGAGAACTTCTACTTCAACGCCAAGCGCTACGACCTGGCCAAGGTCGGCCGCTACAAGATCAATAAGAAGCTCGGCCTGAGCGCGGATCTGAACGAGTCGGTGCTGCGCATCGAGGACATCACCGCGGCGATCAAGTACCTGCTCGCCCTGCACGCCGGCGCCGAGACCGTTGAGGGCCTGCGCGACGGGGAGATCGTCGACATCGCCGTCGAGTACGACGACATCGATCACCTCGGCAACCGCCGCATCCGCGCCGTCGGCGAGCTCATCCAGTCCCAGGTGCGCACCGGCATGAGCCGCATGGAGCGTCAGGTGCGCGAGCGCATGACCACCCAGGACGTCGAGGCCATCACCCCGAACACCCTCATCAACATCCGGCCCGTGACGGCCGCGATCAAGGAGTTCTTCGGGACCAGCCAGCTGAGCCAGTTCATGGACCAGAACAACCCGCTGGCCGGCCTGACCCACAAGCGGCGCCTGTCCGCACTCGGCCCCGGCGGCCTGTCGCGTGAGCGCGCCTCCATGGAGGTCCGTGACGTCCACACCTCCCACTACGGGCGCATGTGCCCCATCGAGTCCCCCGAGGGCCCGAACATCGGCCTCATCGGCTCACTGGCGACCTTCGGGCGCATCAACCCCTTCGGGTTCATCGAGACCCCCTACCGCGTGGTGCGTGACGGCCAGGTCACCGACGAGACCCACTACCTCACCGCCGACGACGAGGACCGTCACGTCATCGCCCAGGCAAACGTCGAGCTCACCAGCGACGGCCACTTCGCCGAGGACCACGTGCTGTGCCGCGTCACCGGCGGCGAGCCCGCCCTCGTGCCGGCCTCGCAGGTCGACCTCATGGACGTCTCCCCGCGCCAGATGGTGTCGGTGGGTACCTCCCTCATCCCCTTCCTCGAGCACGACGATGCCAACCGCGCCCTCATGGGCGCCAACATGCAGCGTCAGGCCGTGCCGCTCATCCGTCCCGATGCCCCGCTGGTGGGCACCGGCATGGAGCGGCGCACCGCCGTCGACGCCGGCGACGTGCTGGTCGCGTCCAAGGGCGGTGTGGTCACCGAGGTGTGCGCCGACTTCGTGCGCGTGGCCAACGACGACGGCACCGAGACCGTCTACAAGGTCGCCAAGTTCCGCCGCTCCAACCAGGGCAACTGCTACAACCAGCGGGTTGTGGCCACCGAGGGGGAGCGCGTTGAGGTCGGTTCCGTTCTGGCGGACGGCCCCGCCACCAACGAGGGCGACCTCGCCCTCGGGCAGAACCTCCTGGTGGCCTTCATGAGCTGGGAGGGCCTCAACTACGAGGACGCCATCATCGTGTCCCAGCGCGTCGTCGCCGAGGACATCCTCACCTCGATCCACATTGAAGAGCACGAGGTTGACGCCCGCGACACCAAGCTGGGCGCCGAGGAGATCACTCGCGATATCCCCAACGTCTCCGAGGAGGCGCTGGCCAACCTTGACGAGCGCGGCATCATCCGCATCGGTGCTGAGGTACGCAGCGGTGACATCCTCGTCGGCAAGGTGACCCCCAAGGGTGAGACCGAGCTGACTAGCGAGGAGCGTCTGCTGCGCGCCATCTTCGGGGAGAAGGCCCGCGAGGTGCGCGACACCTCGCTGCGCGTCCCGCACGGCGAGTACGGCATCGTCACCGGCGTACGCGAATTCGACGCCGCCAGTGAGGACGCTGAGCTGCCGGCCGGCGTCAACCGAATGGTGCGTGTGTACATCGCGCAGCGCCGCAAGATCACAGTCGGCGACAAGCTCTCCGGCCGCCACGGCAACAAGGGTGTCATCTCCAAGATCCTGCCCGTAGAGGACATGCCCTTCCTCGCCGACGGCACCCCGGTCGACGTCATTCTCAACCCGCTGGGTGTGCCCAGCCGTATGAACGTCGGCCAGGTCCTGGAACTGCACCTGGGCTGGGTCGCTTCCCGCGGCTGGGACGCCTCTGCCGCCCGCGAGGCCGGTGAGGCCTGGGCACAGCGGCTACCCGAGAACGGTGTGCGCGCCGAGCCCAGGACCCCTGTGGCCACCCCCGTGTTCGACGGTGTGCGCGACGACGAGCTCATGGGCCTGCTCGACTCCACCCTGCCGAGCCGGGACGGCATCCAGCTGGTTCAGCCCGACGGCAAGGCGCGGCTCTTTGACGGTCGCTCCGGAGAGCCGTTCCCGTACCCGATCTCGGTCGGCTACATGTACATCCTCAAGCTGCACCACCTGGTCGACGACAAGATTCACGCCCGTTCGACCGGCCCCTACTCGATGATCACCCAGCAGCCGCTGGGCGGTAAGGCGCAGTTCGGTGGCCAGCGCTTCGGTGAGATGGAGGTGTGGGCCATGGAGGCCTACGGCGCCGCCCACGCCCTCCAGGAGCTGCTCACCGTGAAGTCCGACGACGTCAACGGACGTGTCAAGGTCTACGAGGCCATCGTCAAGGGCGAGGACATTCCCGAGCCCGGCATCCCGGAGTCCTTCAAGGTGCTCATGAAGGAGATGCAGTCGCTGTGCCTGAACGTCGAGGCGCTCGACGCGGCGGGCAACGCCATTGGACTGGATGACACCGACGACGACGGCCGACGTGCCTCCGAGGAGCTCGGCTTCGACCTGGGCCGCCGCCCCGGCGGAAGCGCCGTGACCGTCGACGAGATCTGACCCCAGAGCCCCGGGGGGAGGTGCCGCCAGGCGGCCCCCTCCCGGCGGCCAACGGGCCCCGTGCCGCCGTGGAACCGCGGCACCGGGTACCCCACACAAGACTTTTGAGCTGACCACTCTGATTCGGAAGTAGGAACTGTGCTCGACGCCAACGTGTTCGACAGGATCCAGCTTGGCCTTGCGACCGCCGAGGACATCAAGTCCTGGTCGCATGGCGAGGTCAAGAAGCCCGAGACCATCAACTACCGCACCCTCAAGCCGGAGAAGGACGGACTCTTCTGCGAGAAGATCTTCGGTCCCACCCGCGACTGGGAGTGCGCCTGCGGCAAGTACAAGCGCGTGCGCTACAAGGGCATCGTGTGTGAGCGCTGCGGGGTTGAGGTCACTCGCTCCAAGGTGCGCCGTGAGCGCATGGCTCACATCAAGCTGGCCGCGCCCGTCACTCACATCTGGTACTTCAAGGGCGTCCCCTCGCGCCTGGGCTACCTGCTCAACCTGGCCCCCAAGGACCTGGAGAAGGTCATCTACTTCGCCGCCCACATGGTGACCGAGGTGGATGAGGAGGCCCGCCACGACGACCTGCCCTCGCTGCGCAACGAGTTCGAGGTGAAGAAGAAGCACGTCGAGGAGGCCGGACAGGCCGACATCGAGGCCCGCCAGCGCCGCCTCGAGGAGGACCTCGCCCAGCTCGAGGCGGAGGGCGCCGAGCAGGCGCAGCGGGACAAGGCCCGCAAGACCGCCGAGCGCGAGATGGCCTCCCTGCGCCGTAAGAACACCCGCACGCTGGAGCACATGGACAAGGTGTGGGACCGCTTCGTGTCCCTCAAGGTCGGCGACCTCGAGGGTGACGAGGTGCTCTACCGCGACATGGCCGCGGACTACGGCATCTACTTCAAGGGCGCCATGGGGGCCGAGGCCATCCAGGACCGCCTGCGTACCTTCGACCTTGAGGCGGAGGCCGCCTCCCTGGCGGAGATCGTCGAGAGCGGCACCGGCCAGCGCAAGACCCGCGCCATCAAGCGGCTCAAGGTCATCAACGCCTTCCGCATGACCGGTACCGCGCCCGAGGCCATGGTGCTGGACAACATTCCGGTCATCCCCCCGGACCTGCGGCCCATGGTGCAGCTCGACGGTGGTCGTTTCGCCACCAGCGACCTCAACGACCTCTACCGCCGCGTCATCAACCGCAACAACCGCCTCAAGCGGCTCATGGACCTGGGCGCTCCGACGATTATCGTCAACAACGAGAAGCGCATGCTGCAGGATGCCGTCGACGCCCTGTTCGACAACGGCCGCCGCGGCCGTCCGGTCACCGGCGTGGGCAACCGCCCGCTCAAGTCGCTGTCCGACATGCTCAAGGGCAAGCAGGGCCGGTTCCGTCAGAACCTGCTGGGTAAGCGCGTGGACTACTCCGGACGATCCGTCATCGTCGTCGGCCCGCAGCTCAAGCTGCACCAGTGCGGTCTGCCCAGCCAGATGGCCCTGGAGCTGTTCAAGCCCTTCGTCATGAAGCGGCTGGTGGAGCTCAAGGAGGCCCAGAACGTCAAGGCCGCTAAGCGGATGGTCGAGCGCGCCAACCCGAAGGTCTGGGACGTGCTGGCGGAGGTCATCCGGGAGCACCCGGTGCTGCTCAACCGCGCCCCCACGCTGCACCGCCTGGGCATTCAGGCCTTCGAGCCGCAGCTCATTGAGGGCAAGGCGATCCAGCTGCACCCGCTTGTGTGCGGTGCCTTCAACGCCGACTTCGACGGCGACCAGATGGCCGTGCACCTGCCGCTGGGCGCCGAGGCGCAGGCCGAGGCCCGCATCCTCATGCTCTCCAGCAACAACATCCTCAAGCCTTCCGACGGGCGCCCCGTGACCATGCCCTCCCAGGACATGATCATCGGCACCTACTACCTCACCCAGGAGCCCGACCCGGCGCTCCCGGTGGAGACCGACGCGCACGGCGAGCCGATCGTCCCGGCCTTCTCCTCCTACGCGGAGGCGGTCATGGCCTACGACTTCGGCAAGCTTGACGTCAACGCCGCCTGCGACATCCGCTTCGAAGAGGGCATCACCGCCCCCGAGGGCTGGCAGGCCCCCGCGGGCTGGAGCGAGGGCGACCCGATCACGCTGCGCACGTCGCTGGGTCGGGCCCTGTTCAACACGGCGCTGCCCGAGTCCTTCCCCTACGTCAACTACACGGTTGACAAGAAGAAGCTGGGCAACATCATCAACACCCTGGCGGAGTCCTACCCGCGAGTCGAGGTGGCCGCCTGCTTGGACGCACTCAAGGCCAACGGCTTCCACTGGTCCACCTGGTCGGGTATGACCGTGGCCTTCGCCGACGTCGTGTCCCCGCCCTCCAAGCCGGAGATCCTCGCCCGCTACGAGGCCGAGGCTGCCGAGATCGAGGAGCAGTTCGAGCTTGGTGCCCTCACCGAGGAGGACCGCTACAAGTCGCTCATCGACATTTGGACCAAGGCGACCGCCGAGGTGGCCGAGGCCATGCGCGCCAACTTCCCGCAGCGCAACACCGTCTACCAGATGGTGGCCTCCGGTGGACGCGGTAACTGGGACCAGATCCGCCAGCTCGCCGGCATGCGCGGCCTGGTGGCGGACCCGAAGCAGCGCCTCATTGAGCGGCCGATCGAGTCCAACTACCGCGAGGGCCTGAGCGTCCTGGAGTACTTCATCGCCACGCACGGCGCCCGCAAGGGCCTGGCCGACACGGCACTGCGCACCGCCGACTCCGGGTACCTCACCCGGCGTCTGGTGGACGTCTCCCAGGACGTCATCGTCCGTGAGGACGACTGCGGCACCCGCAAGGGCCTGACCAAGCGGCTGTTCACCTGGAAGGAGGTCGACGGCGAGCGCGTCAAGGAGGTCTCCGACATCCTGGAGACCACCGTTTTCGGCACCACTCTCGCCCGTGACGCGGTGGACGCCGACGGCAACGTCATCATCGAGGCCGGCACCGACCTCGGCGATGTTGCCATTACCAAGGCCATCGACGCCGGCATCGAGGAAGTCGTCTGCCGCTCCGTGCTCACCTGCGACTCCGCCGTCGGTACCTGCGCTGCCTGCTACGGCCGTTCCCTGGCCACCGGCAAGCGCGTTGACATCGGCGAGGCGGTCGGCATTATCGCCGCCCAGTCCATTGGTGAGCCCGGCACGCAGCTGACCATGCGTACCTTCCACACCGGTGGTGCGGCCGGTGCCGCCGACATCACCCAGGGTCTGCCCCGTGTCCAGGAGCTCTTCGAGGCCCGTACCCCGAAGGGTGAGGCCGCGGTTGCCGAGGCTGCCGGCACCCTCAAGCTCGAGGACGACGCCGACGGCAAGCGCCTGGTCATCACGCGTGACGACGGCGAGGAAGACCTGGTCATCCCGGTCTCGCGCCGGCAGCGGCTGCTGGTGGTGGACGGCGACCACGTGGAGCCGGGCGACGCCCTTACCGAGGGGCCGGTCGACCCCAAGAAGATCCTGCGTCTGCGCAGCGTTGGCGCCACCCAGCGTCACCTGGTGGACGAGGTTCAGGAGGTCTACCGCTCCCAGGGTGTGGACATCCACTCCAAGCACATCGAGGTCATCGTGCGGCAGATGCTGCGTCGCGTGACCGTGCTCGACACCGGTGACACCAACCTGCTGCAGGGTGACCTGGTGGACGTCTCCCGCTACCGCGAGGAGAACCGCCGCGTCATGGCCGAGGGCGGCAAGACCGCCTCCGCCCGTACCGAGCTCATGGGTATCACCAAGGCCTCGCTGGCCACCGACTCGTGGCTGAGCGCCGCCTCCTTCCAGGAGACCACCCGCGTGCTCACCGAGGCCGCCATGAGCGGCAAGTCGGATCCGCTGCTGGGCCTCAAGGAGAACGTCATCCTGGGTAAGCTCATCCCCGCCGGCACCGGGCTGGCTCGCTACTCGGACATCGAGGTGGAGCCGACCGAAGAGGTCAAGGCGGAGGTCTTCTCCCGGGCCGGCTACGCCGGCGGCGACATGTTCAACGTCGGCGACTCCGTGGCCCTGGACGACTTCTCCTTCGGCGGCGACTTCCGCGCGGACTTCTCCGATGACTTCCGCACCGGATTCAACTCCTCCTCGGAGGACTTCCAGTTCTGAGCCCGCGGCTCTGACTGTCTCACCACCACCCCGTAGGTTCGGCTTCGCGGCTACCTGCGGGGTGGTGGCGTCTATACGCAACGCGGGGGCGTGCGGAGGCGGACCGCGGCCGTCCCTTCCGTTGCGGTCCGTGCCTGCCCGCGTGTTCCGCGCGGCTCCCGAATCAGTCCCGGAGTCGGCGTGGGCGTCACGACTCGTTCATGCCGGGGTGCGTCTCACACTTCGCGCCTTGATTGCGACGCCGGTCACCGCGTGGCATGGTGACCCACCGTTACCTGTCTCCCAACTCTCTGGGGATTTCATGAGCGACTACCCGCCATCCCGAAACTCCGACCCGATGCCTGAAACCAACGGAGGTTCCGACTCCGACTATCCCTACCTCGCCGCTCGTCGTACGGCTGCCGGCGGCTCTGCCTCGGCGGCCCCGCCTCCTCCTGCCGACGACGAGGCAGCCCCGGCCAGCAACACCGTCATGCCGGGCACGCCGGCGGACGCCCCACCAGTGACCAGCGCGCCGACGGCTAACGCCTGGCAGCAGGCGAGCGCGCCAGCGGCGGCGCCCGTGCCGCCGTCCGGGGCCAACGCCGTCCCGCAGCCGGGAGTGCTGCCCGCCGCCCCCGGCCGGGCCAATGCGGCGCTCAGGTCGCTCCTGCAAGGACCGGGTCTGGTGACGACCGGGCTCGCACTCGCCGTCGTACTCGGCACCGCTCTCATATCCGCCGTCCTGCTGCTGGTGGCCGTGGAGATCGGCGGTGGGGGCGCGGCGACCTCCTTGGGCATGCTTGTGGTGGCGATGGGATTCAGCCTCGGCGGCGGTCTGCAAGCGCGTCTTGACACCGATCTCCTGGGGCTGGGCTTCTCGCTGTCCGGCAAGGTGGGGCTCACGGCCCTGCCGCTCGGGGTGCTGGTGGCCATTGCCGTGGGCGTGTTCCTCCTCGCCCGCCGTCGCGCCCCGGTTGACGGATCCGCGGCGCCCCTCGGGTCGACGGCGTTGCGTGCGGCCGTGGAGGCGGCGGTGGTCGCCGTCGTCGCCTGCCTCGTGACGGGAACGGGATCATTCGCGCCGGAGATCTCCGGGGAGCAAGTGGTCGTGCGCGCCTCCGCAGGCTGGATCCTGGTGCTGGTGTGGCTGATTGTCTTCGGTGCGCTCATCTGCGCCCGCGCGGGTTCCGCGCTCGGGGCCCGGCTTCCGCATCCGATGCGCCAGGTACTGCGAGAACTCGGAGCGCTCACCCAGGTGATCGGCGTCGTACTGGGCGTGCTGAGCATTATTGCGGACATTTACCTTGCCCTGGCCAATGACGCCACCGCGGTGCTGCCCCTCATTCCGGTCCTGCTCGGAAACCTGATCGTGTACGCGGCCTCGCTCGGCACCCTGGGGGCGGTGTCGGCGTCCGGATCCGCGTTCGGCACCGATGTGGGTATGGCCGATCTCCCCGAAGCCCCCGACAACCTGTTTGCCTGGACTCTTCCCGGCCCGGCGTGGATCCTGCTGCTGGTGGCCATGCTCATCATCGCCGTCGCGGCCGCCGCCCGCGTGGGAACCCGACGTACGCGGCTGGCCGCGGCCGACATGAGACGGGTGTGGCAGCTGCCCGCTGCGGTGTTCGTCGTCGGCATCATCGTGTTGCACCTGGTGGCACCCGTACGTGTGAGCGTGCACGTGCTGGGCACGAATGCCTCGGCCAGTGCCGGGCCCGCCTGGTGGTCGAGCCTGACCCTCACCGTGTTCGCCTTCCTCGTGTCCCTTCTGGCCGAGGTGCTGCCCGCGTGGCTCTACGCCAATGCCGGCTCTCTCCTGCAGCTGTGCGCCGGTGCGCCTGCGGTCCGTGACTGGGTTGCCGGGCGAGTACAGCCGGACCGGGCGACGACGCAGATGCCCCCTCCGGCACCGTCTGCACCCAGCGCGGTCGGTGCCATGGGCGCGCCGCCTGCTGACGGCGCCGCGACTCCCGCCGCATACGCCGCTTCCGCGGGCACCCCGTTGCCACCTGTGTCGGCGGGAACCCCCGCGGCGCCCGTCACGCCGGTGCCGTCCGCACCCGCATCCGAGCCGCCGGC
>NZ_JAWDJJ010000285.1:0-4883 GCF_032465695.1 Actinomyces sp. MRS3W | reverse complement strand
AGCACCGGGGCCCCCCCCCTGGACACGAACCCGAACCCCGACAGATACCGCCGCTGTGCTCGGCGGCGTCATCGATCGGGACGACGCGTACCCGAATCCACAGGCGCAGGAGATATACGACGCCGCACAGCAGCTCTGACGAGAACTGCTGCGCGGCGCAAGCGGCGTGAGCCCGGGGTCATTCCTCAGGCGGTTGCCTTCTGTCCCTTCCACAGTGCGTGTCCGAGGTCCCGGTTGAGGCGGGTAATGACCTCCAGCGGCACGGACTTGGGGCACACGGCGGCGCACTCACCAATGTTGGTGCAACCGCCGAAGCCTTCGGCGTCGTGCTGGTTGAGCATGTTGACCACGCGCGCGAGTCGCTCCGGCTGGCCCTGTGGCAGCAGGCCCAGGTGGGAGATCTTCGCACCGGTGAACAGCATGGCGGAAGCATTCGGGCAGGCGGCCACGCAGGCGCCGCAGCCGATGCACGCCGCGGCCTCGAAGGCGGCGTCCGCCTTGTCCTTCTGCACCGGCACGGAGTGCGCCTCGGGGGCCGCCCCGGTGTTGACGGAGATGTAGCCGCCGGCCTGGACAATGCGGTCCAGGGCGGAGCGGTCCACGATAAGGTCCTTGAGCACCGGGAAGCCGGTGGAACGCCACGGCTCAATGGTGATGGTGGAACCGTCCTTGAAGGAGGGGTCCTCCGCCAGGTGCCGCATGTGCAGCTGGCAGGTGGTGGACCGAATGGGGCCGTGCGCCTGCCCGTTGATGACCACGCCGCACTGCCCGCAGATGCCCTCACGGCAGTCGGAGTCGAAGGCGACGGGCTCCTTGCCCTCGGCGAAGAGCTGCTCGTTGAGCAGGTCGAGGACCTCGAGGAAGCTCATGTGCTCCTCGATGCCGGTCATCGAGTACTCCTCGAAGTGCCCTTCGGAGTCCTGGTTCTTCTGGCGCCAGATCTTCAGCTTGATGTTCACTTGTAACTCCGCTGCTTGAGCTCGATGTCCTTGTAGATGAGGTCTTCCTTGTGGAGGATCGGGGGCTGGTTCTCCCCGCCCCACTCCCAGGCCGCCACGTAGAGGAACTCGTCGTCGTGACGCAGTGCCTCGCCCTCGGGGGTCTGGGACTCGCCCCGGAAGTGTCCGCCGCAGGATTCGCGACGGTGGAGGGCGTCGATGCACATGAGCTCGGCAAGCTCGAAGAAGTCGAGCAGGCGGCCCGCCTTCTCCAGCGCCTGGTTGAGCTCCATGGCCTCGCCGGTCACCCGCGCGTCCCGCCAGAACTCCTCCTTGAGGGCACGGATCTGGCCGATGGCCTCCCGCAGCCCCTCCTCGCGGCGCTCCATGCCGCAGTACTCCCACATGATGCGGCCCAGCGCCATGTGGAAGTCGTCCACGGAGCGGGTACCGCGCAGCGCCATGAGGCGTTCAATACGGTCCTCCACGCTCTTGCGGGCCTCGGTGATCTCCGGAGCGTCCGGGTCGACCTTGCCGATGCGGAGCATGTCGGCCAGGTAGTCGTTGAGGGTGTCCGGCAGCACGAAGTAGCCGTCGGCCAGGCCCTGCATGAGGGCGGAGGCACCGAGCCGGTTCGCGCCGTGGTCGGAGAAGTTGGCCTCGCCCGCCACGTACAGGCCGGGGATGTTGGACTCCAGGTCATAGTCAACCCACAGACCACCCATGGTGTAGTGCACGGCCGGGTAGATGCGCATGGGGACCTCGTAGGGGTCGTCCCCCGTAATGCGCTGGTACATCTCGAACAGGTTGCCGTAGCGGGCGGAGACGGCGTCCTTGCCCAACCGGCCGATGGCCTCGGAGAAGTCCAGGTAGACGCCACGGCGCATCATGCGCTCGTTGCCCTGTGGGTCACGCTCCTTGATGGCCGGTCCCACGCCGCGGCCCTCGTCGCACATGTTCTTGGCCTGGCGGGAGGCGATGTCGCGCGGCACGAGGTTTCCGAAGGCGGGGTAGATCCGCTCCAGGTAGTAGTCGCGGTCCTCCTCGGGAATGTCGCGCGGGTCCTTGTCGCAGTCCTCGGCCTTCTTGGGCACCCAGATGCGGCCGTCGTTGCGCAGCGACTCGCTCATGAGGGTCAACTTGGACTGGAAGTCACCGGACTGGGGAATGCAGGTCGGGTGGATCTGCGTGTAGCAGGGGTTGGCGAAATAAGCGCCCTTGCGGTGCGCACGCCAGATGGCGGTCGCGTTGCAGCCCATGGCGTTGGTGGACAGGAAAAACACGTTGCCGTAGCCACCGGTGCACAGCACGACGGCGTCAGCCAGGTGAGTCTCGATCTCACCGGTGACCATGTCGCGGGTGACAATGCCACGGGCACGCCCGTCGATGACGATGAGCTCGACCATCTCGTGGCGCCGGTACTCCTTAACGGTGCCGGCGTGGACCTGACGCTCCAGCGCCTGGTAGGCGCCGATGAGGAGCTGCTGCCCGGTCTGGCCACGGGCGTAGAAGGTGCGGGAGACCTGCACGCCACCGAAGGAGCGGTTATCGAGCAGTCCGCCGTACTCGCGGGCAAAGGGAACGCCCTGCGCCACACACTGGTCAATGATGTTCGCGCTGACCTCGGCCAGCCGGTAGACGTTGTCCTCGCGGGCGCGGTAGTCGCCGCCCTTGACGGTGTCGTAGAAGAGCCGGTAGACGGAGTCGCCGTCGTTGCGGTAGTTCTTCGCGGCGTTAATACCGCCCTGGGCGGCAATGGAGTGCGCCCGCCGGGCGGAGTCCTGGTAGAAGAAGCACTTGACGTTGTAGCCCTGCTCCCCCAGGGAGGCGGCGGCGGCGCCACCGGCCAGGCCGGAGCCGACGACGATAATGTCGAGCTTGCGGCGGTTGGCCGGGTTGACCAGCTGGGCGTTGAACTTGCGCTGCTCCCAGCGCTGGGCAATCGGGACGTCGTGCGGGGCCTTGGTGTCGGCGATCTTCTCGCCCTCGGTGTAGAGGCCGTCGATGAGTTCAGTCATCATTCATTCACTCTCGATCAGTGGGCAACGCACTCGGCGAACTGTTCGGAGGCCGAGCCGATCGCATCGCAGAACTGGGGGTAGTAGTCGGCCGCGGCCATGGGGGCGTCGACCCAGCCGAAGAGGATCGCCGTCGGCACGCTCATGAAGCACACGAACAGACCGAAGGCAACAACGAAGGCGATCAGGCGGATGAACGGAATGGTGTTACCGCGAGTCGCGCCGAGAGTCTGCAGGGCGGACCACACGCCGTGCCACACGTGCAGGCACAGGGCCGCGAGGGCCAGCAGATAGATGAGATACACCCACCACAGCTGGAAGCCGTAGTACATGTTGGCGTAGGCACGACCGTGCACGTACTCCCCGCCGGGGGTCAGTGTGAGAGTGGTGAACTGCAGAATGTGCCAGACAATAAACAGCAGCAGGATGACACCACCCCAGCGCATGGTGCGCATGGCGTAGCGGGAGGCGAAGTAATCGGCGCCGGGCTTCTTGACCTCGTACTTGTCGTTGCCGCGGGCCTGGCGGTTGCGGTACCACAGGCGGAAGGCACTGATCACGTGGGCGAGCAGGAGCGCGATCAGCGCAATGCGCAGGACCCACAGCATGCCGCCGTAAGGCAGGAGGGGTTCAAGCAGGGTGCGCAGCCAGACCGCATAGTGGTCGTAGGCGATCTCGCCCTGGAAGTAATGGGTGTTCCCGTAGGCGTGGAACACGACGAAGACAATGAAGGCGATGCCCGACCAGGCCATCAGACGCTTAGTGAAGACCGTCGTCGTATACGCGGCCTTCTTCTTGGGGGGAGCAGACGTTTTCACCACGGCAGCAGTTTACGAACGCCCTCCGGCCGATGGTCCCAAACCTGCTACCCGCCCACCGCAGGGATTAGCTCATCCTTGCCATCTCGCGGAAAACCGGCAGGACGCCCCCACATGTTCACTTGCCTGCACACGCCGTGAGCGTGTCAGCAAACCGTGCGAGCCGAATCCATTTCGTCACGGAGCTGTCAGACAAATATCAGGCCGACCTGTCAGCGGGCTGTCTCAGGGATCGGCGCATGACGGTCGCATCCTCCACCGGCGCCCGGTAATAGCGACGCCGGTGGCCGATCGGCTTGAACTCGTGGGCGGCATACAGTCTCTGCGCCGCCTCATTCGAGGCGCGCACCTCCAGCAGCACCGCGCGGCAGCCGGCGTCGGCGGCCGCGTGCAGCAGCGCGCTGAGCATGGCGGTAGCAACGCCCCGGCGTCGGACTGAGGGGATGGTGCCGATGGTGAGCAGGTCGGCGTCGCCGCCGCCATCGCCGTACCACAGCCCGGCGTAGCCGACGATCTGCACGGACCCGTCCCTACCGGGCGCTTCGGCAACCAAGTAGGTGCGATCGGCGCCGGGCCCGGCGGTGCGGTCCAACTCGGCGGCGAGCATGGCCGGGCTCCAGGCCTCTGCCCCGAACAGCTCCGGTTCCAGGCGGGAGACCACTTCCAGGTCGGGGGGCGTCATGGGCCGCAGCCGCACCCGG
Organism: Actinomyces sp. MRS3W; assembly: GCF_032465695.1. Taxonomy (NCBI): domain Bacteria; kingdom Bacillati; phylum Actinomycetota; class Actinomycetes; order Actinomycetales; family Actinomycetaceae; genus Actinomyces; species Actinomyces sp. MRS3W. Next base: position 408 of record NZ_JAWDJJ010000285.1, on the reverse strand, counting down.
TCCGGGGCGGTCCCGGCGTTGGTCGTGTCGGTGTCGGAGCTGTTCACCGCACCGGCCCGCGGGAGGAGGGCATGTGAATGTCGGGTCTGCGCAGATATAGCGGCTCGGTGCCCAGGGCGTCCGTCTGGCCGCTGCGCTGCCGCGCCAGGGCGATGCGCACCTGGGTGCCGGCGTCCCCGGAAACGGGGGACAGCAGCTGCCGGTCGGCGGCCAGCTCGGGGTACAGGGCGGCGCCCGAACCGGCGACGACGTCGGCGGGCGGCTGCATGCCGGTCTGCTCGCGTTCGCGCAGCGCGGCGGGGGTGAGCACCTCGAGGTCGGTCACCCGCTCGACGTCGTCGGCCCCCTGGGCGCGGTAGCAGGCCGTGTAGACCTCCTTGCGGCGGGCGTCGGTGGCAACCAGGACCG
>NZ_JAWDJJ010000284.1:0-7988 GCF_032465695.1 Actinomyces sp. MRS3W | reverse complement strand
GACGAAGGGGGGATCTAGGGGGATCGGGTAGCGGATGTTCGTGTACTGGTGCTGGTCGTAGCCCAGGTGCTGCCAGCTGGAGGGTACGGGGATGTGGTCCATGTCCGCGGTCGGGTAGGTCCGGGTCCAGAAGTCCTCCGGGACGGCGTAGGTGCTCGGGTGGTAGGTGAAGGCCCAGTCGCCGTTGAGCAGTTGGAAGCGGTCGGAGGTCTCCCGCTGTGAGGGGGAGAGGTCCGTGGGGGTGGAGGTAGGGACGTAGTAGGCGTGTGCGGGAAGGGTGTTCTCGTGCAGGACGGCGAGGTTTTCGTGGTGCCCGGGAAGGATCATCGGTGACTCTCCTGTGCTTGGCGGCGGGCCTGGCGGGGGCCTGCCTTGCGGGGCGGCGTCGTGGCGGCATTGCGTGCGGACGCCGGCGATGAAGCGGTAGGGGCGGGGTGGCGACGGGCGCCGCTTGCGTCCCCTGATTGGCGACGTTAACATATTACTCAACCGATCGGAAGCGCTCGACAATGACTGCTATTATGGCGATATGTGGAAGCCGAACGCGAAGTGGCGGGCTTCAAAAGGGAACGTTAGCATTATCTGGACGGCAGCTGAGCCGCCAGGTGGGTCGGAGCGTGCTGCTAGGCTCGCCAAGATGGCTGGGGCACGTCGTAGTCGGGGAGCGCCGTCGGTCGACGATGTCGCCCGACTCGCCGGCGTGTCTGCGCAGACCGTTTCCCGCGTCTCAAGCGGGGCTCCCAATGTGCGCCCGGCGACCCGCGAGAAGGTGCTGCGCGCGATGAGGCAGCTCGGCTACGCCCCCAACCGCGCCGCCCAGGCGCTGCGCAGCGGATCATTCAAGGCCATTGGCGTGCTCACCCAGCAGATCCTGCGCACCGGTGAGGCGCAAACCACCGACGGCGTGTTGCAGGCGGCCTGGGAAGCCGGCTACACGGTGTCCATGGTGCAGGTGGAGCACCCCCAGTCGCAGGACATGGGTGCGGCCGTGCATCGGCTCGCCGCCCAGGCCGTGGACGGGCTCGTCGTCGTCCAGGCCGGTAAGGCGGGGCCCGAGCACTTGGTTTTCCCCGCCGGGATGCCGGTTGCGGTATCCGACTCGGCGCTCGTGGGCTACTACCCATCGGCGTCGGCGGACCAGGTCGGGGGCGTGCGTGCCGCGGTGGGCCACCTGCTGGGGCTCGGGCACCGCACCGTCTACCACGTCACGGGTCCGGCGGACTCTCAGTCGGCGCTCATCCGCTCGGGGGCCTGGGCGGCATGCCTGCAGGAGGCCGGCCGGGAGGTACCGCCGGCCGTGCCCGGGGACTGGAACGCCGCCGCCGGTTATGCCGCCGGGCAGACCCTGGCCGAGAATTCGGAGGTCACCGCCGTCTTCTGCGCCAATGACGAGGTCGCCATCGGCCTCATCCGCGCCATGCACGAGCACGGTCGGCGCGTGCCCGACGACGTCTCCGTCGTGGGTTTCGACGGGCTGGCGTTGGCTGAATACAGCTTCCCGCCGTTGACGACGGTGCGTCAGGACTTCCGCCGGGCCGGCATCGAGATGGTCAACCTGGTGCTGGAGCAGGTTGCCTCCGGCGTACAGGACGGCACGCGCCGCATCATCATCCCCACCGAGCTGGTCGTGCGTGGCTCCACCGCGCCGCCGTCCCGCTAGCGCGTCCCACCGATGCGGACGCCGCCGTCCTACTGATCGCCGTCGCCGCTACCGGAGTACGTGAGCGCATCTGCGATTGCCGGCGGCGCTGCCGAAAGCGCCCCGTCGCCCGGGCTGGCAGCTCGCCGTGCCGCATGACGGCCAGCTTTGCATACAAGTAGCCATTGTGTGCAAAGTCGGTTGTCCGCATGTCACACAAAGGTCGGTAGAGTGACATCGTGGACCTGGCGATGTTCAGCAACGACGCGATGGGGGAACTGGTCAAGATCACCGGTTCCGATCCCCTCCTGGGCGACTGGGAGCATATGGCCTTCGTCCCGGCTCCCCTGAGAGATGAGGAGCCGGAGCTGAGTGGCGCCACGTATCGTGCCGTCGCGGCGGCCGGAAGGTCCCTGGCGGCTTTGGATGCGACTGCACGCCAACTGCCGAATCCGCGCCTCTTGCGCACACCGTCGCTGCGCCGGGAGGCACAGTCGACTTCCGCGCTCGAGGGCACCTACGCCCCGCTCGATGAGATCCTGACCGCCGATGACGACTCGCCTGCGACTGTCCAGTTGCGCGAGATCCTCAACTACGCGGCAATGGCGGACTTCGGTTTCGCCTGGGTTCAGGAAGGGCGGCCTCTCACCCTCAACCTCATCGAGGACCTCCAGGGCCTGCTCATGCACGGCACCCCGCTGGCGCCGGAATCCGGGCACCTTCGCAGCACGCAGGTCGTGGTGGGGCGTCGCGATGGCGTTGCTCCCGGTACGGCCCCCATTCGCGCAAGCCGCTTCGTGCCGTCGCCGCCGGGTGACCAACTCCGCAGCGGGATGTCTGCGCTGGTGGACTGGCTGCGGCGGAACCACGCGGGGGCCATTGACCCGGTGGTCGTGGCCGGCATGGCTCACTACCAGTTCGAAACGCTCCACCCCTTCCGAGATGGGAACGGGAGGCTGGGACGCTATCTCATCGTGCTGACGCTCATGACGACGGGAGTACTGTCCGAACCGACACTGACGGTGTCCCCCTGGTTCGAGGCGCGCCGTACCGAGTACTACGACGCACTGCTGGCGGTGAGCACCGACGGTGACTGGGACTCCTTCCTCACCTTTTTCTCGCGCGGCCTTGAGGAAGCGGCGCATTCTACTCGTGAGCAGATGCTGGCCCTCGTAGCGGTGCAGGAGGAACTCAAGGAGGTGGTGCGCAGCTCCACGTTGCGTTCCGGCCATGCCCTGAGCCTGGTGGACTTCGCCATCGCCAACCCCTCCTTCACCGTGAAGAAGGTGGCGACTGCACTCGGCGTCTCCTACGGCAGAGCCAATGGGCTGGTCAAGCAGCTGGTGGAACTGGGCGTGCTGGCGCCCGTCACTGCGGATCATCAGCCGCGACGCTTCATGGCTCCCCGCGCGCTCAGAGTGCTGTTGGAGGGATAGCACGATTGGGGCCGGCCAGAGCGCCTTGCCAGCTGCCGCCCCTCTTGCTGATGCCGGCTTTGGGGGCGCCTACTTACACCGCGGCGAGGGGCGTCTCACCCGCTCAGCCCGGCTGAACGGCGCGCGCGGAACTCGTAGGCTGGTCTCATGAGCGAGTACTTCGCGGGGAAGCAGGAGGACCCTACTGGAGTGAGTCCCTCGGATGATGCGCAGTCCGAGGCGCGCGCGGGGCAGCCCGCTGCGGGTTCCCGCAGTCGCGGCCGACACGTGGCTCCACCACCACCCGAACACGTCCGCTTCGGCGTGCCCTTCAACGGCATCATCCCGTTGTGGCACGACGGCACCGACATCACCTGGCACCGCCCCGTTGACGACGTCGACTTCGCCGCCATCCTCGGCCTGGGGCATGTGGAGACCGAGCCCGGCCCCTCCACTGCACCCGACGGTTGGCAGGAGCGGGTGGAGACCGGCACGCTGCTGCCAGCGGCACCCGACGCCGAGACCGGGCCGATTCTGCGGCTGCGGGCCATCTCTCCGTCGGGGCGCCGGGCCATTAATGATGCGGGTGATGGCGCCCCCATCCGCTTGTCGCCGTCGCTGTCAGTTCAGGAGGCGATGGGGAGTGAGACCGGCGGCCTGGACCTCACCGCCTTCTCCATCCATATCGCCCGCCTCATGCTGCGGGCGGCACGGGACGGCGCGATCCTGCTGTTCACGCTGCGTGCGCCGCGCGATCCCGACGCTCACCACCTGCTGTCCGTACCCAGCGAGGTCGACTCGCGCCAAGTCATGCACTTCCACCTGGGCACGCTGCTGGACATGACCGACGGCGAATGGGCACGCGCCGGCCACAGTGACAACATGACTTTGCTGGACCTGGACGTCCCCTATCAACGGCTGCTCGGCAGCCCGGGTGCAGAAGGCGGGCAGGGCCTGGAGGTCGAACGCCTCATGGACATGGCGCAGCCGGTCGTCGACTGCTTGCTGCGACCGGGCTTCCCTTTCGCCTTGGGCTGCTCGGTGATCCTGCCGGTGGGCCGCTCCCGCTGACGACGTCGGTGAGCGTTGCCCACTCCGCGGGGCATCCCCACAGCTCGGCTTGAAAACTGCGGGCGGACTCGGCCAGGCTCCAGCCATGACCGCACGCCCCGGCTCCACACCGGCCCCTGCCGACCCCGCTGCCGAATCGCTCGACTCGGCACCGCATCTGCCCGCACCCCGCGACCCGAACGAGCCCTACAGGGTGGTCATGGTCTGCACCGGCAATATCTGCCGCTCGGCTATGGCCGAGGTCGTGCTCGTCGACCGGCTGGCATCCGCCGGGGTCCCGGGCACCGGAACCGGAGGCATCGCGGTGAGCTCTGCGGGCATCTCCGATGAGGAAGCGGGCAACCCCATGGATCCGCGTGCGCTGCGGATCCTGGCCGAACGCGGCTACGGCACGGGCTCCGACGCCGCTTCCCGTGCTGTCGCTGCCGTCATCGCCGGCCATGCGGCGCACCGCATCAGCGACGCCGAACTGGCTCGGGCCGACCTCATACTCGCCATGACGGCCGCGCACCTGCGTGCGCTTGAGCGGCGCGCCGCGCGTCTCGACGTCGATCCGGGCCGCATCCGCATGTTCCGCCAGTTCGACCCAACTGCCCCGCGTGTTGCGGAAGAGACACCCGGGACCTTGTCCGAGCTCGACGTGCCCGACCCTTGGTACGGAACCATGGCCGACTTCGTGGACACCCTCGACGTGGTTGAGCGGGTCAGCGACGCTCTCACCCCCGCCCTGGCCGCCCCTCACCGAAACCGGCACTTGTAACGTGCCGAAACCGGCACTAATGACGTGGCGAAACCGGTCGACGCGGTTGTGGTGGCCGGTGCGCGCCGACGCTGAGGACCTCGGCCCGCACCATCCTGCGGTGGCACCCCGCCCAATCAGGACGCCGACGACCTGGGCGCCGCTGACCGGGCGTCCCGTATCCGGGGGGATGCAAACACGTCACGGTGAGCCAGGTCGGGGTTGGCCAGGACTTCTTCGATGCCAAGTGCCCGATCCCTGGCGTCATCAACACGTGTTTGTTCCAAAGACACGAGTTTTGGAGTTTTGCACTGTCTTAACACCTGCACATCTCCAAAACTCGTGTATATGACGGTAACTCGTGTGTATGACGCCAAGTCGTGTGCGTGACACCAAGCTCGTATGCGTCGTCGTCGGCTTTGCCCGTCGTCTATCCCACCCCGGACGCCCTCGCCTCCCGCGGTAGCGACTGCACCTGTGCCGCGCGCGTGTTTCTGCCCGAAGGGTCACTACGCCACCCGCCCCATATCCTCCGAGACGAGACCCCATCCGGTCAGCGCACCTGCCACAGGCACCCGGACAGCTGCCCCGTCATTAGTGCCGGTTTCGGCACGTTACAAGTGCCGGTTTGGGCATGTTATTAGTGCCGGTCTCGGTGAGAGGAGGGGCGCGGGCACGGCCCTGTCCCGGCGCCTTCGAACCGACCCGAACCGCAGCGGAACTGCCTGCCCATACCCCGCAATCGATCATGCAGGAGCCGGGGGCATCAGTCGCCGAGTCGCTCCGCCAACCATCCGGTCACGGTGGACAGGTACTCCTCGCGCGCCGGCTTGGGGGACAGCACCAGGTCGTGCACGCCGCCGGGGATCTGCACCACGGTGACGTCGTCGCCCAGGAACCGGGACCGCTCGACGATCTGCTCTACCGACAGCACCGTGTCGCAGCGCAGCGCCTCCTCGCGCGAGATACCCGGCCCGCCCGACGCCGTCGAGCAGCACACCAGGACCGGCACCTTAATGCCCAAACCGTGGTGTACCTCCCGCTGCAGGCGGCGGATCCCCGCCAGGAAGCCCGCGCGCACGGGGAACGACGGCGAGGGCTTCAATGACAGATCCCAGTCCCACTCGCCGCCCCAGCGGCGGTGCAGGGTACGAGCGTAGATGTCCACCTCGATGGGGCCCGGGTCCGTGTTCACGGGGACGGTGGCGGCCTCGGCACCGAGCCCCTGCGGAGAACCCGTCGGCACGCTTTCAGTGTGCGACTCGGACGACTCGGGTGAAGCATTCCCGGCCGGCTCCAGCGCCCTGACTTCTGCGGGGTTGTCAATGATGCGGTCGGGGTCGCGCCGGGAGATCAGGTCGACGAACGCCGAGCCGTAGGAGCGCACCAGCCCCGAGGAGTTCAGCTGCAGCCACGGGGAATTGAGCGTGACGGCCTCCACCGAGCCGGGATGGTCTGCAGCCCAGATCACGGCCTGCAGACCGCCGGTGGAGTGTCCATTGAGCACCACCTGCGAATGCCCGTGCTCTTGGCGAATAATGCGCAGCGCCTCGCCAATCTCCTCGTCATGCACCCGCAAGTCGCGCACGTCGTGCGGTGAGCGGTAACCCACCCCCGCCCGGCCGCAGGCACGCAGATCCAGTGCGTAGAACTCGTAGCCGGCGGCGAGGAAGGCGTCGGCCAGCCACGTCTGGAAGAAGTAGTCGTTGCGCCCGTGCAGATACAGGACGGCGCGCGCATGCCGGGGCACCCCAACGCCGTCCGGACCCGCGTCGGGCACGGCGCCACGCTGATGCACCAGCACCGCATGGTCGGCCCCCGCAGCAGCGGGCGAGTCGGTCACCGGGAGGGTACGCGCGACCCAGGGCTCGCCCAGGATGTCGGTGCTCAGGGCGGGCACTGCCGGGTCCTGCTGCGGGTCGGGAACCGACGCGGCTGCGGAAGGCGAGGGATGGCTGAGCGGAGCTGACTGCGGCTCCGGCGTCGTAGCGGTCTTGGGTGCCATGACCGCATCCTGTCACGGACGACGGCGACTGGTCGCGCAGGCGCGGCATCGGTGCGTGCTACCGATACCGGGATGCTCCTACACGCGCAGGTGGTCCTGCGTGGCATGCCGCGAACGGCGGTAGGGCTCGCCGAGGTAGTGATGCATGCGTCGTTTTGACCTACCTGCTTGCCATGGTCGCAGTCGTCCGCTTAACGTAGGCGCCAACCATCCAGAGCAACTGAGAGACCTGGCTCATCGACGTTGCAGCAACCCCCGTTCACGGTGCGGGTGCTACCGCCAGGACCGATGGAGGACCACGTGACGCAATCACCTGTACCCGCGGGGGACGGGGCCACTACCGCCGAGGCGGCCGAGCCCATGATCTCCCTGCGGGACGTGCATAAGGTCTACAAACTGCCCGACGGCAACCTCGTGCGAGCCCTCGACGGCGTGACCCTGGATGTGCGCGCCGGCTCCATTCACGGCATCGTCGGCACCTCCGGCGCCGGCAAATCCACGCTTGTGCGCTGCCTGACCAGCCTGGAGCGCCCCACCTATGGGGAGGTCCGCGTCGCCGGGCAGGACATGACCTCCCTGTCCTCCCGTGACCTGCGTGAGGCCCGCCGTGCCATCGGCATGGTCTTCCAACACGCCAACCTCCTCGACTCGCGCACCACCGCCCAGAACATCGCCTATCCGCTGGCCCTCGCCGGGGTTCCCAAAGGGCAGCGGCACGAGACGGTCTCCCGGATGCTCGAACTCGTCGGGCTCGCCGATCGCGGCTCCTCCTACCCCTCCCAGCTCTCCGGTGGCCAGCAGCAGCGCGTGGGTATTGCCCGAGCGCTCGCGGATCAGCCCCCGGTCCTCCTGTGCGACGAGCCCACCAGCGCCCTTGACCCGGAGACGACCCGTCAGATCCTCGGGCTCATCCGGGACGTGCGCGACCGACTCGGTGTCACCGTCGTCATCATCACCCATGAGATGAGCGTCGTCCGCCAGATCTGCGACTCCGTCAGCCTGCTGGAGGCCGGCCGCGTCATCGAATCCGGCCCCATTGAGTCGATAGTGTCCGACGTCGACTCCCGCCTGTCGCACGAGCTGGTCCCCGCCCCGGAGGTCCCCGAGAACGCTCTGGCC
>NZ_JAWDJJ010000283.1:0-1314 GCF_032465695.1 Actinomyces sp. MRS3W | reverse complement strand
CGCCGGCTGTGTAACCGGCGGGGGAACTGAGGTCGCGGGAGGCGGCGTCCGCTTCGTTGAAGTCGGCGGGGGCCGTGACCCCGGTGGGGACAGGTGAGGCGGCGGTGTCGTCGCCCGGTGCGGTGGGGGAGGCGGCCGGGTCTTCGCGCAGCACCCCCACCAGCCGTCGGGTGTCGGCCAGCGCGGAGCGCCCGGTCTCCGCGAGTGTGCCGAGCGCCTCCTTGGCCATGGTGGGATTGTGGTCGACGGCGGCTGCGGCGCCGTCGGCCAGGGTGATCATGACAGCCAGGGAGTGGGCGACGACGTCGTGCATCTCGCGGGCGATGCGGCTGCGCTCATTGGCGACGGCGAGCAGCGCCTCCTGCTCCCGGGCCAGCACCAGGCGTGCCGAGCGGGTCTCGGCCTCGCGCAACTGCAGCTGCTGCGTGCGCAGCACCGTGCCGACGAGCACGCCGACGATATTGATGAGCGCGAGCAGAGTGCCCGGCGCCCAGATCGCGTAGAGGGGAATCCCGTTGAAAACCGCCTGCGTCACCGCCGTGACGGCGGTGGACGTCAAGCAGGCGAGCCACACCCAGATGGCGCGGTGGCGCATGGCCAGCGTGGCCAGGGTCAAGGGCGTACCCAACAGGACGAAGGCCTGCAGACAGTCGGAGGCGTAGGAAGCATCGATAAGGTCGAGGTGGAAGCCGCGGATGATGGCGATGTTGTGGGCCGCCGGCAGGAAGGTCAGCACTGCCCAGGCGGTGACGACGTAGCGGCGGCGGATGGTCAGCGCCAGGGTGCACAGCAGGCAGGCGGCGAGCGTGAGCGGCAACCAGGATGTGAGTGAGGCGATCTCCGCCAGGCGCAGCGGCCACAAGCCCATGAAGACATTGAGTAGCAGCACGATTCCCGCGACGGCGCCGTCGGCGAGGTAGTGGTGCGACTGTTGCCAGCGCAACACGCGAGCGGTGGTCGATGACGTGCTCATCGGTTCTGCTCCCGTCTGCTTCACAGGCACATTGTGCCCCGGTGAGTTACTGGAATGGGTCATGGGGACGAGCTCGGCGGCGGAAGGGCCGGACTGGAGGGCGGCGCATCCGTCGCCGCCGGACGCGGACGAAGGACGCCGGTGGTGCCGGAGGATCCCATCTCCGGCACCACCGACGCAGCTTGTGGGGCTCAAGCGTCGCGGCGGGCGAAGAGCAGCCAGCCGAGCAGCAGCGGCACGAACGCCCAGGCGGCGAAGACGAGGGCCGCCTGCCACTGCTGGAGGAAGTACACGGAGTCGGCCTGCCCCCAGGTCACCATGTGCTGGAACGGGTCATAGAC
>NZ_JAWDJJ010000282.1:0-2376 GCF_032465695.1 Actinomyces sp. MRS3W | reverse complement strand
GATCATGGCGGGGCTGCTGCACATTCGCGTGCCGCTGTTGGCCCGCCGCGCGGTCACGCTCGTGCCCGCGCTGGTCATTATCGCCGTCGGGGCGGAGCCGACCTGGGCGCTCGTGCTCAGCCAAGTGGTGCTCTCCTTCGGCATTCCGCTGGCGATTGTGCCGCTCATGCGGGCCACGGGGTCGGAAACGGTCATGGGCCAGTGGCGCGACGGCGCTGCCCTGCGCTGGACCGCCCGGGTGGCGGCGGCACTCATCATTGTGCTCAACCTGGCCTTGGTCGTACTCACTCTGACCGGCAACGGGTGAGACGACGGTCCGCCAGCCGTTTCAAGAGGTGAGGCCGCTCAAGGTGGAGACGGCCACAACGAGTGAGACCGTCAACAGCAGCACCCCGAAGATCACTGTCAGCACCCATGGCTTGGCCTTGGTCGACAGCGGGCCGCCGAGCATGCCTCCCAGCATGCTGGAGGCGGCGAAGGCGAGCGTCAGTGCCCAGTCGATGTGGATGTCGGTGCCCACGCGGGCCAGCAATCCGCTGATGGACGTGATGACCATGATCAACAGGGATGTGCCGGCGGCGCGGCGCATGTCCAACTCCAGCGCCAGCACCAGCATCGGCACAACCACGAAACCGCCGCCAACACCGAAGAACCCCGTGAGGAAACCGGTGCACAGGGCCGCCGCCATCACTGCGACGGGGCCGCGCCCCTGCCCGGAGGCCTGGCTGGGAACCGGACGCATGCGACGCGCGCGCAAACCTTTTCGCAGCATAACGACGCCGACGACGGCGAGCATGGCCGAGAACATGCCCATGAGTGCCGTTGCGGGCACGAGTGCGGAGACTCGCGCCCCTAGCACCGATCCGACAACCGAGGCGAGGGCGAAAAGGGCGCCGCGGCGCCACACCACACTGCCGCTCCTGGCGTGGTGAGGCAGGCTCACTGCGGCTGTTGCCCCGACCACCACGAGGGAGGATGCCGCGGCGGTATGGGCGTCCTGGCCGAGCAGGTAGACGAGGACCGGAACCGACAGGATCCCACCGCCGGCGCCGAGGGTGCCGACGACGAGTCCAACGCCGACCCCCACCACCAGTGCCAGCGCGATCATGATGGTGCTCCCGAGGTTGCCAGCACGTCGGCCACCGGGATTCCTTGCCGCACGGCATCTGCCATGCGCAGCACCACCGGGGCCGCGTGGGTGAAGAAGGCGTAGTACCCGGCGCACAGGTGGTTGAGGCCGGCCTCGCCGTCGGAGGTGATGTCGAAGCGGTCCTTGGGACACCCGCCGTTGCAGGCCCACCGCACCGGGCACTCGCGGCACTGCCGGGGCAGGCCGGTGCGCTTGCTGGTTCCGAACTCTCGCTGCCGAGGCGAGGAGAGCATCTGTGTGAAGTCGGAGCTGAGCACGCTGTCCAGGCGGTAGCCGGGCTCCACATAGTGGTCGCAGCTGTAGACGTCGCCATTGTGCTCGATCGCCAGGGCATCACCGCATTCAGGAGCATGCGCGCACAGCGAGTAACGCCCGAGCGCGGCTCCCACCATGACCTCAATGTGCTGGACGAAAACCCGGCCGACATCGTGCTCAAGCCATTCGTCGTACACGGCGGAGAGGAACTGACCCCATGCCCGTGGGGGAACGGAGCGCGACGTCGTGTCCGCCCCCTCCTGCCGGTACAGGACGCGGTGACCGGACTCGTCGCGCCAGCCCGCCTCGGCAACGGACTCCTCACCGCTGGCCACGCGTTCCACGATGGGGATGAACTGGATGAAGTCCACCCCCAGCTGGTCGCGCAGGTGCCGGTACACGCGCAGCGGCTCACTCACGTTGACGGCGTTGACAGTGCACAGAACATTGGTCTCTACCCCGTGCTCCTGCAACAGCCGCAGCCCGCGCACCACCTGGTGGTAGGTGCCCCTGCCGGCCTTGTTGACCCGGTAGACGTCGTGCAGGTCCTCCGGGCCGTCGATGGACACGCCGACCAGGAAGTGGTTCTCGGCCAGGAACTGCGCCCACTGCGCATCAATGAGCGTGGCGTTGGTCTGGATCGCGTGGTGAACCACCTGGCGGGGCCGTTTGAGCTCCTCGGTGATCGCCACGGCCCGGCGGAAGAAGTCGAGACCTCGCATGGTGGGCTCGCCACCCTGCCAGGCGATCTCCACCTCGCCGTCGGGCTGCGCGGCCAGATAGCGCTCAAGGAAGCGGCGCAGCACCGGCTCGCTCATGCGCTGCCCGTGAGGGTTCCACAGCGCCTCCTTGGACAGGAAGAAGCAGTAGGAGCAGTCGAGATTGCAGGCCGCTCCCGTGGGCTTGACCACCAGGTGGAAGGGACGACGGCGCAGGCTGGGAGAAGGGTTCATGGGCCGGGGCGGGGGACC
>NZ_JAWDJJ010000281.1:0-4388 GCF_032465695.1 Actinomyces sp. MRS3W | reverse complement strand
GCCCTCGCGCGCGCCCTGCGCGAGCTGGCGGAGGGCACCGTTGACCCCGCCCCGCTGGCCCGCAACGCCCGCGCCCTCATCGAACGGGACTTCGACTCCCGCGTCCAGGCGGCGGTGCTCTCCTCCTGGCAGTCCGCCCCGGAGCTCCAGCAGGCCCCAGCCGCCCCACTGGACACGGTCTCGCCCACCCCCGCACTCGAGGAGGTCCACTAGTGCGTATCGCCTACATCTGCGCCGACCCGGGCATCCCCGTCTTCGGGTCCAAGGGCGCCTCGGTCCATATTCAGGAGGTCGTGCGGGCGCTGCGCCGCACCGGCCACGACGTCACCGTCTACGCCGTGCGCCGCGGCACGCTCGTGCCCGCCGACCTGACCGACCTGCCGGTGCGCATCGTCAAGGTGCATGCGGATGATCCGGCCGCCCGCGAACGCGCCCAGGCCACCGCGGCCGCCGAACTGGCCCGCCAGGTGCGCGAGGACGGCGCCGACCTGGTCTATGAGCGCTATTCCCTGTTCTCCACCGCTCTGGCGGAGCTGGCCGACGCCGGCATCCCCGGAGTGCTCGAGATCAACTCCCCGCTCATCGACGAGCAGCGCCACCACCGCACCCTCGTGGATGAGGCGGGGGCGCTGGCGGCCCTGCGCACCCAGGTCCGCGCCGCCCGCTCCACCGTGTGCGTCTCCGAACCGGTGCGGCGCTGGGTATGCCGCCACACCGACGCGCCGCGCGCCGTCACCATCCCCAACGGGGTCAACCTGGAGCGGCTGCGGCCCTTCCCGGAGGATCCCGACGGCGTCGTCGTCACCTTCGTCGGCACGCTCAAGCCGTGGCACGGCGTCGCCGACCTGTTGCGGGCCGCCGCCCTGGCACAGGAGGACTGGAGCCTGCGCATTGTTGGGGACGGCCCGGAGCGGGAGGCGCTGCAGGCCCAGGCCGACGCACTGGGGCTGGAGGTGGACTTCCGCGGCCCCGTCGCCCCGCAGGACGTGCCCGCCGCCCTGGCCGGCAGCGCCATCGGGGTGGCCCCCTACCCGGACCTGGGCGGGGAGGACGAGCAGTACTTCTCCCCGCTCAAGGTGCTGGAGTACTTAGCGGCCGGGCTGCCGGTGGTGGCCTCCGCCGTGGGCCAGCTGCCCCGCCTGCTCGACGGCATCGGGGTGCTGGTGCCGCCCTCGGATCCGGCGGCGCTGGCCTCTGCTCTCGACGCCCTGTCCCTCACCCCGCAGCTGCGGGCCCGCCGCGGCGAGCTGGGACGGCGTCGTGCCGAGAAGCACCACAGTTGGGACGGCGTCGTGCGCCAGGCCCTCGCCCAGGTGGAGGTGCAGCATGTCTGAACCCCGGATTCGTCGTTCTGCCCTGACCCGCACCCTGCGGCTCATTGCCCCGGACCTGCGCCCGCAGCGGGGACTGGTGGTCGGCGGCACGTTCGCCCTGCTGGCGGAGGTCGTGTTCCGGGTGCTGGAGCCCTGGCCGATGAAGATCGTCATCGACTCGGTGCTCTCCTCGCTGGGCACGGCCACCGGCTACGCGCCCGCCAACCTGGCGCGCCTGGTCGGCCTGGGCGCCACCCTCATTGCGATTGTCGCCCTGCGGGCGCTGTGCAACTACCTGGCCACCGTCTCCTTCGCGCTGGCCGGCTCCCGCACCGCCATTGCGCTGCGGCGCCGCGCCTTCCACCACGTGCAGACGCTCTCCCAGCAGTTCCACTCGCGCAACCGCAGTGCCGACACCGTCCAGCGGCTCGTCTCCGACGTCGCCCGCATGCAGGACGTGGCCGTCACCGCCGGGCTGCCGTTGGCCGCCAATGTGCTCACCCTGACGGTCATGCTCGGCGTCATGGTGTGGCTCGACCCGCTGCTGTCCTTGGTGGTGGTGGGAGCAATCGCACTGTTCTTCTTCACCTCCTCGGGCTCCTCCAAGCGGATCACCTCCGCGGCCCGCCGCACCCGCAAGTCCGAGGGCCAGCTGGCCAACACCGCCCAGGAGGCGCTGAGCACCATCAAGGTGGTGCAGGCCTACGGCCTGGAGGCGCTGGTTGAGGACCGTTTCGTCAGCGCCAACCAGAACTCGCTGCACGCCGGGGTGCGCTCGCTGCGCCTGGCCGCGAAGCTGGAGCGCACCACCGACGTCATTGTGGGGCTCGGCTCCGCGGTGGTGCTCATCGGCGGCGGGATGCGAGTCCTGGCCGGGGCCATGACCGTGGGCGACCTGGTCCTGTTCAACACCTACCTGCGCACCACCATGAAGCCGCTGCGCGACATGGCCAAGTACACCGGCCGCATTGCCCGCGCCGCCGCCTCCGGGGAACGCGTGGCCAACCTCATGGATGTGCAGCCGGACATCGTCTCGCCTCCGGACCCGGTACCGCTCGGGCACGTCCGCGGCGCCCTCACCTTCGAGGATGTGGTCACCGAGTACGACGGCCACGAGATCCTCCACGGCGTCAACCTGCAGATCGACGCCGGCGAGCATGTGGCCATCATCGGCCCGTCCGGGTCGGGCAAGTCGACCCTGACCTCACTGGTCGTGCGGGCGCTGGATCCCGTCGGCGGCCGGGTGCGGCTGGACGGGCACAACCTCACCAGCCTGGACCTGTCCGAGCTGCGCGCGCAGGTGTCGGTTCTGCACCAGGAGGCGGTCCTGTTCGCCGACACCATCCGGGAGAACATCCGCATGGGGCGCCCCGAGGCCACCGACGCCGAGGTGGAGGCGGCCGCCCGGGCCGCCGGGGCACACGACTTCATCACCTCCCTGCCGGACGGCTACGACACGATCGTCGGTGAACGCGGCGGCACCCTGTCCGGCGGACAGCGGCAGCGGGTCGCCATTGTGCGGGCCCTGCTGCGCGACGCCCCCATCGTCGTCCTGGATGAGGCGACCACGGGGCTCGACCCGGCCTCCTCCACCCACGTGCTCGACGCCGTCGACCGCCTCTCCCGGGGGCGCACGCTCCTGGCGGTGACCCACGAGACCGAGGTCGCCATGCGCTCGGACCGGGTGGTGTGGGTGGAGGACGGCCGGATCGCCCTGGACGGTCCCCCACAGCAGCTGCTGGAGGAGTCCCCCGCCTTCCGGGCGTGGGCGGCCGCGGGTGCGGCCCAGCGGGAACTGTTGACCGCCGACAAACGGCAGGACGCCGGAGCCGAGAACCGCCCCGACGACCGCCCCGATGAGACGAACCGGAGGACGTATGTACGTCAGTAGCACGCGCAGCGCCGTCGACACCGTGCTCGACGCCGACCGGCTCAGCGAGCTGGTCGGGGCACCGGTGCGCGCCGCCCGGTTGCGCATTAAGCCCGGCGTCTCGGTGACCGCATCCTTGTTGGAGGCGGACACCGACCGTGCCGCCGGCTGGGCCCGGCTGCTATGGCCCATCAACCGGACCAAGGCCGATAAGACCGCCCGCCGCAGCCTCCGCCTGGGTCTGCGCACGCGCCAGTGCGAGACCGATACCGGCCTGCTGCTGCAGGTCGGGGAGGTGGCCGCGGACCCGTCCCTGGCCAAGCACGTGGCCGCTGCCCGGGCTCAGGGGCTCCTGGAGGGGCTGGAGGGGAACCTGCTGCGCTACAACCCGCTGCGCCGACTCGTGGTGCGCACCGACCATGGAGTCGTGCGGATCACCGCCGGCGCCCAGCGCCGCAGCATCGCCCTGCAGGACTTCGCCGCAGCCATCGTCCCGGTGCCGCCGCTGCTACCCGACACCGACGTAGGCAACACGCACCTGAGCGTGCAGCGCTTCGTCGGCGACACCGATCTGGGCCGCCACCACGACCTGGCGGCCACCGCCCGGGCCGGCGCCGCACTCGCCGCCCTGCACGCCGCCAGCACCGAGCTGCCCACCGACCTGGCCGAGGACCTGGACGACGCCGAGCCTCCCGCCCGCATCCTCGCCCTCGTCCACGCCCGCCTCCTCAGCCACCTCGACCCGACGCTCGCCGCCCGGGTGCAGCGCCTCGGGGAGGCGATGCCGCAACGGCCGTCAGGCCCGCCGGTCCTCTGCCACGGCGACGCCTCCCCCGATCAGGTGCTGCTGGAACGCAGCAGCGGCCGGATCTGGCTGACCGACTTCGACCGGGCGCGGCTGGTCCCGGCCGCCGTCGACCTGGGCTCTTACCTGGCCGTGGCCGACGCCGCCTCCGGTCGTGCCCTGCTGGCCGGTTACGCCGACGCCGGTGGGCAGCTTCCGGGCCCGGATGAGCTGCGGGCCGCCGTCGCCCGGGCCCGGCTGGCGCGCATTCAGGATCCGCTGCGTCACGGCGACCCCCACTGGCGCAGGCGCCTGGCCGCCGAGGTGGACCACATTGAGGCGCTCTGGCAGCGCCTGCCCGGCGGCCAGCGTTCCCGGGAGGCCTCATGAGCACCACACCAACACTCCCCTCCCCCGCCGC
>NZ_JAWDJJ010000280.1:0-11365 GCF_032465695.1 Actinomyces sp. MRS3W | reverse complement strand
GTGTTGAGGGTCACAAGCGCAAGCGTACCTGCCCGGGCGGCCGCGCGTGGCCGCGTCACCAGCTTCGATCCGTGTGGCGCAGTTGCCGGGCGCCGAGGGCGCCCGGCTAGTAGGGCGCCTGACTAGTAGTTCATGTGCATGGCGGTGCGCACCGCGTCCAAGGTCTGGTTGGCGACCTCGTTCGCCTTGGCGTTGCCGGCGGCCAGCACCTGGAGCAGGTAGTCCTCGTTGGCGATGAGTTCGGCGCGGCGGGCACGGATGGGCGCGAAGAACTCGTTGACGGCCTCGATGGTGATCTGCTTGAGCGTGCCGGCACCACCGTCCCCGATCCGTTCGGCGAGCGCCTGGGGGTCGCCCGCGCCGCACAGCGAGGCCAGGGTCAGCAGGTTGGCCACCTCCGGGCGCCCCTCCGGGTCATAGGTGATGTGCCGGTCGGAGTCGGTTTTGGCCTTCTTGAGCATCTTGGCGGTCTCATCGGCGCTCATGCGCAGCTCGATGGTGTTGTGGCGGGACTTGCTCATCTTCTCCCCGTCCAGTCCCAGCAGGAGCGGTGCCTCGCTGAGCAGCGCCTCCGGGCGGCGGAACACCGGGCGGGCCGCGTCTGCGCGCCCGTAACGCTTGTCGAAGCGCTGCGCGATGACCCGGGCCTGCTCTAGGTGGGGGAGCTGATCCTTGCCCACCGGCACGAGGTTGGCCTGGCAGAAGAGAATGTCAGCGGCCTGATGCACCGGGTAGGTGAGCATGAGACCCGTCATGGCACGCCCGCCCGTGGCCTCCAACTCGGACTTGACGGTGGGGTTGCGGTGCAGCTCGGATTCGGTCACCAGGGACAGGAACGGCAGCATGAGCTGGTTGGCGGCCGGCACCGCCGAGTGAGCGAAGATCGTGGAGCGCTGCGGATCCACGCCGACGGCGAGGGTGTCCGCCACCAGGGACAGGACGCGCTCGCGGATCGGGCCCAGGCCATCGCGGTCGGTGATGACCTGGTAATCGGCCACCAGAATCCAGGTGTCCACGCCCCGATCCTGAATCGACTGCCAGGAGTGCATGGTGCCGAAGTAATGCCCCAGGTGCATATTGCCGGTGGGGCGCACGCCGGTCAGCATCCGGTAGCGGCCGGGGTTGACGTCCAGATCCGCCTCGATCTCACCGCTGCGGGCCAGTGAACGGGCCAGCGAGGCGGCGTCGGTGGACTTGGCCAGAGCGTCGCCCGCGTCCGGCTCATCGGACAGATCGGCAGGGGCATTGGTCGTCACGTCGTGCTGCGTCATGGCGGTCATCCTAAGGGGCGCTGCCGGGTGGGTCGGAATTGTGCCCTAGCCGCCTCCGGCTCACGCGAGTGCGTCCCCGCGGCTATGACGCTCGTCCCCGTGGCTATGACGCCGTGCGGTCCGGCGACGGTTCGTATGTTCGGCTGACGGTTCGTACGTTTCAGGGGACGGTTCGTACTTTCAGCCGACGGTTCGGCACCCTAGCTGCCGAACCGTCGGGCTACGTGCCGAAGCGTTGCCGCAAAGTGCCGAACCGTCAACCGACGTGCCGAACCGTCAAGGGAGCTGCGTACCACCCCTGCTTCATCTGCCCGCCGCACGCGTATCGCGCTTTCACCCACCCCATGAAGGGCCCTCCAGGGCTCACCGCCGCCGTCATTTGTGCCGGTTTCAGCACGTTACAAGTGCCGGTTTCGGCGTGTTATGAGTGCCGGTTTCGCGGTGTGGGGTGGACTAGGAGGGGATGACGGGGACAGGCGCGGGCTAGTCCTCGGGCATGCCCACCAGCTGCTCGCCGGACAGGTAGATGCGCAGGGACAGGGCGTCGAGCGTCGTCGTATCTCCGGGACGGTCTTGGCGGCAGTCGGTGGCGCCCGAACGGGTGGCCCGAGCGCGGGAGGGATTGAGCGCGCGGGCGCGCGCCGCCGGCCCCCGGCTCACCCGGTGTGCCAGGGCAAAGGCGGAGGTGTGGGGGCGCGGCACCGCCCAGGTGGAGTCCCAAGTGAGGTGCCAGTCGGTGCCGTGGCCGCTGGGAAGGGTGACGTCCGCCTGACTCAGCGAGCCGTTAATGACCAGAAGCAGGTCGTTGTCGCCCATGGGCGCGCCCGAACGGAGCATCTGCACCACGCGGGTCCACGGGTCGTGCCAGGCGTCCACGGCCATGGGTTCGGCGTTAGCGCGGAACCAGGCCAGATCGGGCAGGCTGTCGCCCGGTGGCGTTGCCCCGCTGGCGAAGGTGGTCGGACGCATGACCGGGTGCTCGCCGCGCAGGTTGACCAGGAAGTGCGTGGTGGCGATGAGGTCGCGTTGCCACGTGGTCAGGTTCCAGTCGTACCAGGAGATCTCCGAGTCCTGGCAGTAGGAGTTGTTGTTCCCGCCCTGGGTGCGGCCCATCTCATCCCCGCCCAGCAGCATGGGGGTGCCGGCGGAGACGAAGAGCGTGGCGAGGACGTTGCGTGAGGAGCGCCGTCGCAGAATCTCGATCGGCCCCCCGCCCATGCCCTCGGGCAGTGGCCCCTCGAAGCCGTGGTTCCAGGAGCGGTTGTCGTCGGTGCCGTCGCGGTTGTCCTCACCGTTGGCCAGGTTGTGCTTATAGTCGTAACACACCAGGTCCCGCAGCGTGAAGCCGTCGTGGGCGGTGACGAAGTTGATCGACGCCAGCGGTCCGCGCCCGCCCGGATACTCCCCGTAGCTGAACATGTCGGCGCTGCCGCTCAGCCGCGTGGCCAGATCCCGCAGGTCGTTGCCGGGGCGGCCCTTGGACATCTCGGAAGCATCGTGCAGCCAGAAGGAACGCACCGTGCCGCGGTAGCGATCGTTCCAATCGTGGAAGGGCGCGGGGAACTCGCCCGTGCGCCAACCGCCCGGACCGATGTCCCAGGGCTCGGCGATGAGCTTGGTGTTCTGAAGGATCGGGTCGGTCGCCATGCCGATGAGCAGCGGGTGACGGGACTGGAACTCCGAGGCGTCTCGCCCCAGCGTGACGGCCAGGTCGAAGCGGAAGCCGTCGACGCCGACGTCGCCCGCCCAGTAGCGCAGCGAGTCCAGTACCAGCTGCACCGCCCGCGTGGAGCGGAAGTCCACCGTGTTGCCCGTGCCCGTGACGTCTACGTATTGGGCCGGTCGGTGCGGAGCGTGCAGGTAGTACTCGAGGTTGTCCAGGCCCCGCAGCGATAGGGTGGGCCCGTCCATGCCCGACTCACAGGTGTGGTTGTAGACGACGTCCATAATGACTTCGAGGCCGGCCTCGTGGAGCAGGGAGACCATGCCGCGAAACTCATCGAGGACCGCCTGGGGGCCGGCCGCGCGGGCGGCCTGGGTGGCATAGGAAGGCTCGGGCGCGAAGTAGGACAGGGTCGAATAGCCCCAGTAGTTCGTGCGCTCGCGCTGCAGCAGGAAGGCTTCGGAGAAGGCGGCGTGGACCGGCAGCAGCTCCACGGTGGTCACGCCGAGCGCGCGCAGGTGGGAGACGGCCGCCGGATGCGCCAGGCCGGCATAGGTGCCGCGCAGCTCCGGCGGCACGCCGGGCATGGCGTGGGTGAAGCCCTTGACATGCGTTTCGTAGACGACGGTGCGCTCATCGGGCACCTTCGGGCCGGGGACGACCGGGAATTGCTCCCCGACGACGACGCCGAGGGCGACGTGCCCGGCCGAGTCCAGTTCCGAGGGAATGAGGGGCATGTAGGTCGGGGACAGTTCGGCGTCGACCGCGTGCGCGTATAGCTCCGGGCCCAGTTGCGGCGTGCCGTCGATCGCGCGTGCGTAGGGGTCGAGCAGGAGCTTGCGGGGGTTGAACAGCAGCCCCTCGGAGGGATTCCACGGGCCGTAGACGCGGTAGCCGTAGCGTTGCCCCGCCGCAACTCCGGGCACGTGTGCGCTCCACGCGCCGCGGGCGGGGCCATGCATGCCGATGCGCCGCTCGGAGACAATCGTCCCGTCGGTGTTCGTGGTCAGCAGGCACAGATCAACCGCATCGGCGCGCGGGGCCACGACGACGAAGTCGGCGCCCCCGTCGACCAGGGTGGCGCCTAATCGGGTACGGTCCGACGCGTCGGAGTCGGCGCGGTCAGCCGGTCGCGGCTCAGGCGTGGGGGACATAGGCATAAAGCCTATTGTCAAACAACGAGCCGTGTGGTGTCACTTCGTGACGATTGATCGTCGTCGATTATTGGCATGGGGTGTGCGCGGAGGCGAGAGGGCGACCTTTGGGCGGGCTGCGTGCGCCTCAGCGAGGTGGATGCACCGTCCACAGAGGCTGCGGGGCGCCGGCGGGGTGACTGACCGCTCACCCGTGGCGGTGCCGCGATATGGCAATCTTGTGCGCATGAAAATAGTCGTCTGCATCAAGCACGTCCCGGACGTGCAATCCGAGCGCCGCCTGGAGGAGGGGCGTCTGGTCCGCGGTGAGGAGGACGTCCTCAACGAGCTCGATGAGAACGCCGTCGAGGCCGCCGTCGCTTTGGTTGAGGACCTGGGCGGCGAGGTGATTGCCTTGTGCATGGGGCCCGAGGACGCCGAGGACGGCGTGCGCCGCGCCCTGCAGATGGGTGCCGACTCCGGCGTTGTCGTCACCGATGACGCTCTTGCAGGCGCCGACATCGTCACCACTGCCCGCACTCTCGCCGCCGCCATATCCAAGATCGGCGGCGCTGACTCCGGGCCGGGCGATGTGGACCTCGTCATGACCGGTATGGCGTCACTGGACGCCATGACCTCCATGCTCCCCGGCGCGCTCGCCGCGGCGCTGGGCGTACCCGCACTGACCCTGGCGGGGTCTGTTGAAGTGAGCGCGGACGAGGCGACCATTACCCGCCAGGCTGGCACCGTCCGCGAGGTGCTTTCCGCTCCGCTGCCCGCACTCGTGTCGGTCACCGACCAGGCTAACGAGCCCCGGTACCCCAATTTCGCCGCCATGCGCGCCGCCCGCAAGAAGCCGGTCGACACCTGGGACCTGGACGACCTCGGCCTGCCCGCGCGTGAGCCGAGCATCGCCGTCGTCGACTTCACCGAGCGGCCCGCCCGTGAGGCCGGTGTCATCCGCACCGATGCCGGTGAGGCTGGGCGTGATCTCGCGGCCTGGCTCGTTGAGCACGAGCTTGTGTGAGCGGATACGACAGCGAAGGAATGACGCAGTAACTATGTCTGAGAATCAGTCTGAGACCCACACCATGTCCACCGACACGCTTGACGCACCCATTCTCGTATTGGTCGACCGCACCCCCGCCGGGGCTCCCACCAGCGCGGCACTCGGGCTGGTGTCCGTGGCCCGCAGGCTCACCGCGGCAGACGTTGTCGGGCTCGTCCCCGGCGACGTCGACACCGACACCTCCGTGGCGCTCGCCGGAGCCGGCGCCTCCCGCCTGCTGAGTGCCGATCTGGGGGGACGCGAAACGGTGGCGGCAGTGGCCGCCGATGCGGTCGTGGCGGCCGTCGGTACCGTCAGCCCCGCCGTCGCACTGGTCGGCAGCGACTACCGCGGCAAGGAGATCGCCGGCCGGGCGGCGGTGCGGCTCGGTTCGGCCTGCGCCGCCGACGTCGGCGATCTGCAGGTGGTCGGCAACGAACTGCGCGTGTCCAAACTCGTGCTCTCCGGCACCTGGTCCACCACCATGACCGTTTCCGCGCAGTCGGACAGCACGCCGGTCATCTCCGTGCATCCCAGCGCCGCCGAAGCCGCGCCGGTCACTGCGGGAGGCGCGGAGCTGCCGGTGGAGGCTCTCGACGTCCCGTTGACCGCGGAGGCCGCCGCCGTCAAGGTCATCAGCCGCGAGGTGGCGGACGCTGCCGCGGGCCCGGATCTGGCGGAGGCCCAGCGGGTTGTGGTGATGGGACGCGGCACCGACGGGGACCTTGACCTGGTTCACTCCCTGGCCGATCCGCTCGGCGCCGCCATCGGCGCCACCCGCGTGGCCTGCGATGAGGGGTGGATCGAGCGTTCCGCGCAGGTGGGACAGACCGGTGCCGCCATCGCCCCGAGCCTGTACATCGGACTGGGCGTCTCCGGGGCGGTGCACCACACGAGCGGTATTCAGGGTGCGGGCACCATCGTCGCCATCTGCGACGACTCCGAGGCCCCCATCTTCGAGATGGCCGACTACGGCATCGTCGGTGACGTTGCCCAGGTGGTTCCGCAATTGGTGGAGGAGTTGGCGCGCTTGCGCGGCTGAGCCGTCTGCGCTGCGCCCAGCCGCCGCGCGGCTGGAGTAGCGACGAGCCCTTGAGCGCCCCTGCCCGGTTCTTCCGGGTGGGGGCGCTCTGGTGCGTGCGCGGGTGCGGTTGACTTCCCCAACCCTGTGTGTCACTGTATTAGTGCAGTGATACAGATGGTCGTCCGGCCGTCCCTACTGCGCTCATGAGCACACCTGTCCACCGATCCACCACCCCGGAGGGAGGCCACGTGGACCTTGACGACTCCCGGCCGATCTGGCTCCAGCTTGTCGACGACTTCCGACTGCGGATCGTCACCGGCGCCTGGCCGATCGGCACTCGCATACCCAGCGTGCGCGAGCTCGCCACCCAGGCCGGCGTCAACCCCAACACCATCCAACGCGCCCTGGCCGAACTCGACCGTATCGGCCTCACGTCCACCGAGCGGACCGCGGGCCGATTCGTCACCGCCGATTCCGGCGTTGTCGACGCCATCCGCCGCGAGCTCGCCGCCGGCGCCACGGACACCTATATCGCCGCGCTGACCGCCGTCGGCATGGACCTGCCCCGCAGTACCGAGCTGCTGCGCGAGCGCTGGTCCCTGCACCACGGGCTTGCGGGCGATTCCCACGCCGACCCCGAACCCAGAACAGGAGACGACTCATGACCCACCCGCTCACGCCGTCGCCCGCGGCCCGCCCCGCCGCGGTCCCCATCCCCGACGGCGAACAGCCCCTCATCACCGTCAAGCACCTGACCAAGGCTTACCGCGGCCGCCCCGCACTGGCGGACCTCAACCTGCGCCTGCCCGCGGGCCGGATCATCGGCCTCATGGGCTCCAACGGCTCGGGCAAAACCACCCTGCTGAAGATCCTTGCCGGGCTGCTCGCCGAATACGACGGCCAGGTGAACATTGCCGGACACGCGCCCGGACCGCAGTCCAAGGCGTTGGTCGCCTTCCTGCCCGACGCCGATTTCCTGGACCCGCGGGTCAAGGCCGAACAGGCCATTGCCATGTTCGCTCGGCTCTTCCCGGACTTCGACGCCGACCGCGCCCGCGAGCTGGTCGAGTTCTTCGGCCTGCCCCAGGACCGGAGCCTGAAAGAGATGAGCAAGGGTATGGGGGAGAAGCTGCGCGTCAGCCTGATCATGGCCCGCCGCGCCCGCGTCTACCTGCTGGACGAGCCCATCTCCGGCGTGGACCCGGCCGCGCGCGACGTCATCCTCAACGGCGTCCTGCAGGGCTTCGACCCCGACGCCCTCATGATTATCTCCACCCACCTCATTGCCGATGTGGAGCCGATTGTCGACTCCGTCGTCTTCCTCAAGGACGGACGCCTGTTGCTGGCGGGCGACGCCGACGACCTGCGCCAGGCTCACGGTATGAGCCTGGACGCCCTGTTCCGGAAGGAGTACCGCTGATGCTGCGCACGCTGTTTGCTGAGGAGATCCGTTTCCTGGCGCCTATTCAGTTGAAGATGCTCGGCATCTTCACGGTCATCGGGCTGGTCTTCCTTGGAGTCATGCTCCTGGACCTGCCGATTCTGAACACCTTCGCGCTGCTCGGTGTGGTGGTCGCCTTCCTCCTGGCCATACCGGTGGTGCTTGTCCACACCGCCGCCGAGTACTGGCAGTCCATGTACGGTGAGCGCGGCTACCTGACCATGAGTATCCCGGTGCGCGGCCGCACGCTCTACGCCGCCAAGGTCATCTACGCATTCGCGGCCGGGCTGGTGACGATGTGCTTCACGGCTGTGGGGCTACTAGTCGCCGCCTGGGCGGCCGCCCGGGCGCAGGGCGTGAGCGTCGGCGAATTGTTCCAGCCCCTGCATGACATGCTGAGCCTCGTCGGCATTGGCTGGGTGGTCGGCTTCTTCGTTTACATGATTGTGGAACTCGCATGCGTGATCGTATGCGTGGCCGCGACCATGAGCATCGGGGCGCGGGGGCGCTGGAACCACTTCGGCTTCGGCGCCCCGGTCATCGGTTTCGTGGTGCTGTACCTGGCGGCGCAGTTCCTGTCGCTGCTACTGCTGCTGACCGTGCCGGTCAGTCTCGAACTCGCCTCCGGAGACATTGTCAACGCGTGGATGCTGCCGGACTTCATTGAGGCGGTGCGCACGGGCGGGGACCCGACCCGGTTGGGGCTGGGGTTCGTCGCCGTATGGCCGCTGCTGGCAGTGGTAGTCGGGACGTGGGGCGTGCGCTCCATCGAGCGGCACACCTCCCTGCGCTGAACACATGGCGCCGGCGCAGGTCGGCGCGCTGCGGCCGGGTGCGTGGATCAGGCGACTGTCGCCTGGGCCAGCGCCCGGCCGCCATCGTCCCCACCGTAGACGACGACGCTCTGCCCGGCGGCCAGGCCCCGCAGCGGCTGGCGCAGCACCGCATGCAGCGTGCCAGCGGCGGCGTCCACGGTGACATCCGCCGGTGCCGGGCGGCCGTGGGCACGCACCTGGACGGTCACATCCTGCCAGCCCTCGCCGTCGGCGACCACGCCCGGGGCAGCGAGCAGCACTAGGTCCTTGCCGTCGACCACCGTGCGCTGCAGCAACTCGGCGGGGCCGACCACCACCTCGTTGGTGTCAGGCCGGGTTTCGATGACGTAGCGGGGGCGGCCGTCCGGTGCGGGCCGGGTGAGCCCGAGCCCCTTGCGCTGCCCCACGGTGAAGCCGAAGTAGCCGCCGTGGGTGCCGAGCACGTCGCCGTCGGGGGAGACGATGGCGCCCTCGCGCGCGCCGAGGTTGCGCTGGAGGAAGCCGCGGGTATCGCCGTCGGCGACGAAGCAGATGTCATAGGAGTCCGGCTTGGCCGCGACCGGCAGTCCCCGACGCTCGGCCTCGGCGCGCACCGCCGCCTTGGAAGGGGCGTCGCCGAGGGGGAAGAGGGCGCGGGAGAGCCCTTCGCGCCCGGAGACGGCCAGCACGTAGGACTGGTCCTTGGCCGTATCGGCAGCGCGGTGCAGTTCCAGCGCGGCGGTCTCGCCGGGGCGGCCGGCGGAGGCGCCGCCGCGCAGGCGGGCGTAGTGGCCGGTGGCGACGGCGTCGAAGCCCAGGGCCAGGCCGCGCTCGAGCAGCACGTCGAACTTGACCCGCTCGTTGCAGCGCACGCACGGGTTGGGGGTGCGGCCGGCCCGGTACTCGGACAGGAAGTCATCCACCACCCGCTCCTCGAACTCCTCCGACAGGTCCCACACATAGAAGGGGATGCCGAGGATCTCGGCGGCCCAGCGGGCGTCGCTCGCGTCCTCGATGGAGCAGCAGCCGCGCGAGCCCGAGCGGGTGGCGGCCCGGTTGCGGGTCAGGGCCATATGCACCCCGACCACCTCGTGGCCGGCGTCAACGGCGCGCGCGGCCGCGACGGCGGAGTCGACTCCGCCGGACAGGGCGGCCAGTACGCGCATGTGTTCTCCTTCGCTGCCTCTCGGCTGTTGCTCGCAAGCCCGGCTCAGCGGGCGGATGCAGCCTACCGCCCGCAACCGACTGGTCTCGCCACGTCAGAAGTGCCGGTGGTGGGGGAGACGCGCCCGGCGCGCGGTCTGGACGGCGTCGGGCAGGGCGGCCAGGAGGCGCTCGATGTCCGCGGCGTTTGTCTCCCGACCCATCGAGCAGCGCAGCGTGGCCCGGGCGGCATCCTCCCCGTAGCCCATCGCCAGCATGACGTGGCTGGGCTGGGAGACCCCCGCGTGGCAGGCCGAGCCCGCGGAGGCATCAATTCCCGCCAGGTCCAGGGTCATGAGCAGCGCCTCGGCAGCGGCGTCCTCGACCCACAGATGCGCGGTGGCGGGTGCATGCGCCACGCCATCGGGCAGGGTCGCGTGCACGCCCTCCAGTGCGGTTGCCCCCGCCAGCAGGCGCGAGCGCAGCCCCTCCAGCCGTGCCGCCTCCGCCTCCCGCTCCAAGATGGCCAGCTCCACGGCCAGGGTGAGTGCCCGCGCTCCGACCACATCCTGTGTGCCCGAGCGCAGGCCCCGCTCCTGCCGCCCGCCCCCGGTCGGCGTCACGAGGGTGAAGTCGCGCCGTGCGATGAGCGCGCCCACGCCGACCGGCGCCCCGAGCTTGTGCCCGGTCAGGCTCAGCGCATCCAGGCCCCAGCCGTGCATATCCACCGGTACCTTGCCCACGGCCGCCACCGCATCACTGTGCACGGGCACGTATCCGGCCGTGCCCGGCCGGTCGGTGCCCGTCGCCGCGCGCACCGCCGCCACGATCCCGGCCAGATCCTGCACCGCTCCGGTCTCGTTGTTCGCCGCCATGACGCTGACCAATGCGGTCCGCCCCGGCGCCACCAGACCGGCCAGGCTTTCGGTATCCACCCTCCCGGCCCGGTCCACGGGTGCTTCCACATGCTCGGCCCCGAGCTGGACGGCAGCGGTGCGCGCACTGTCCAGCACGGCCGGATGCTCGATCGCGGAGGTGACTAGCCGCGGCCGCGCCACGCCCGCCGCCCGCGCCGCCAGCACCCGACCGGTGAGTGCCAGCGCATCCGCCTCGGTGCCGCCGCTGGTGAAGATCACCTCATGGGGGTCCACGTCCAGTGCCGTCGCCAGACGGGAGCGTGCCTGCGCCAGCAGCGCCCCGGCGCGGCGCCCGGAGGCGTGCTGCGCCGCGGGATTCGCCCACCCGCCCAGGCCGGAGGCCAGGTCATCGGCCACCTGCTCGGCCACCTCCGCCCGCACCGGCGTGGTGGCGGCGTGATCGAGGTACACGCGTGCGCTGATATTCATGGCGGCAGCGTATCCGGACCCCCGAACCAGCCAGCGAGCATAGGCTTCCCCCATGACCCGCACGCCGCAGCCAGCCCGACATCCTGCACACCCTCGCCGCCGACCCGGCCACCCGCCTGCTCCTGGTCGACTCCCGCGGCCGCATCGCCCTGGATTCGCCCGCCATCGCCGGCGACCTGCCCGACGACGGGCTCGCTCCCGCCACGCCGCATGACCGCGACGCCGCGGTGTGGGGCCCCGGCCGCGCCGACGACCCCGAGGCCACCGGCCCTCGGCTCGCCCCGCTGACCGCCGCCGACCTGGACACCTCGGGCCTGACCTGCTTCTACCTGGGCCGCGAGACCGGCACCGGCACTGGCGACGCCGCCGGCGACTCCTGGCTCGCCGTCGTCGTCCCCACCGAAGACGTGGCCTCACCCCCCGACGCCGAGGGTGCCGGACGCGCCCACCCCGGCCTGTATGCGCTCCTGGAGCGCTACCCTCTCTCGGCGCTGCGCGCCGT
>NZ_JAWDJJ010000279.1:0-5191 GCF_032465695.1 Actinomyces sp. MRS3W | reverse complement strand
GGCGGTGGGGGCGGGCATCGGCCCCATTGCCGTCATCGCCCAACAGCCTGGGCCGATCGCGGCGGTGCTGGGCGACGAGCCGACGCTGGCCGCGGCTATGCAGGCCCCGGACGGCGATATCCTGCGCAGCCGCGTGGCGGTCATGGAGCCGACGACGGCAAAGGGCCTGGAGTTCGACGTCGTTGTGCTGGTGGATCCGGCAACGATCGGGCAGGTCAGCCCCGGAGACCTGTACGTGGCCATGACGCGTCCGACGCGGCGCCTGCGGGTTATCTCGCGGGTACCACTGCCGGCGGGGTTGACGTCGACGCCCGAGAACTCCTGACGGCGGTGAGCGTCACACCACAGGCTGCGCTCTGGTCACACGCCCCCGCACCTACGCCACCGTAGGTTACGGTTACGCGCGGTACCACAGCCCGCCGGGGCGCCTACCCGGCACAGGCGGGAACTCGGGAAAGGGAACCATGTTGCACACCTTCGACCAGGCCAGCGACGGCGGCCGCCACCCCGACAGCGCCTCCGCGGATTTCCTGCGTCCCCACTACGCTCCCGGCGTTCCCAGCGTCATCGCACCCGTCACCGAGCCGCTCTCGCGCATGCTCGACGACGCCACGCGCCGCTTCCCGGACCGCATCGCACTGGATTTCCTGGGGCAGGCGACCACCTACCGGCAGCTCAGCGACCAGGTGGCCCGCGCCGCGGAGGCACTGCACCGCCTGGGTGTAGGACGCGGCGACGTCGTCGGCGTCATTCTGCCCAACTGTCCTCAGCACGTGGTCATTGCTTACGCCGCCTGGCGCATCGGCGCCATCGTCGCCGAGCACAACCCGCTGGCCCCGGCCGCCCAGATCCGGGAGCAGATCAAGCTGCACCACGGCAAGGTGGTCATCGCCTGGGAGAAATCGCTGGCACGGATGGTGCAGGCGGTCGGTTCCCTGGAGCAGGCGGGCCTGGGCGGCCTCGCAGTGTATTCGGTGGACCTGTCCCGGGGCCTGCCGTGGACCAGCCGCCTGGCGCTCAAACTGCCGGTGGCGGCCGCCCGCTCCCAGCGCAGCGAGCTGCGCGGCAAGGTACCGGCGGGCGTGGGTTCCTGGGACGACCTGGTCGCCGCCACTGCGCCTCTGCCCGGCGGCCATCCCCTGCCGGCCGTCAGCGACGTCGCCGTGCTGCTGTACACCGGTGGCACCACCGGCACCCCCAAGGCGGTGCAGCTCACGCACGCCAACGCACGCGCCAACGCGGAGATGAGCCTGGCCTGGGCCTCCCAGACCTGCGAAGCCGGTCAGGAAACCTTCTACTCGGTGCTGCCGTTCTTCCACGCCTTCGGCATGAGCCTGTCGCTGCTGTGCGCCGTCGGGCTCGCCGCCACCCAGGTGGTCCTGCCCAAGTTCGGAGCCGACATGGTGCTGGCCGCCTGGAAGCGGCACCCGGCCACCTTCTTCCCGGGCGTGCCGGTCATGTTCGACCGTATTGCCACGCGGGCCCGGGCCACCGGCGCCGACCTGTCCAGCTGCAAGATCGCCGTCTGCGGGGCAGCGCCCACGCCGGCAGCGGTCGCTGCCGCCTGGGAGGAGGCGACCGGCGGGGTCATTATTGAGGGCTACGGCATGACCGAGACCGCACCCATCATCCTGGGCAACCCGATCTCCCCCGAGCGGCGTCCCGGAGCCCTGGGGGTGCCCTACCCCTCCACCGACGTGCGCCTGGTGGACCCCGAGCATCCCGAGGTCGAGGTGGAGCCGGGGCAGGTCGGCGAGCTGGTGGTGCGTGGCCCGCAGGTATTCGCCGGCTACTGGGAAAACCCCGAGGAGACCACCGCCGTCATGCTCCCGGGCGGTTGGCTGCGCACCGGAGACCTCGTGCGTCAGGAGGAGGACGGCTTCTACGTCATGGCCGACCGCCGCAAGGAACTCATCATTTCCGGTGGGTTCAACATCTACCCCAGCGAGGTGGAGGCCGCGGTGCGCTCCATGCCGCAGGTGGAGGAGGTGGCCGTAGTCGGTTTGCCCGCCGAGAGCGGCAATGAGTCCGTCGTCGCCGCCATCCTGCCCAAGGACGGCCAGACGGTCACGCTCGACCAGGTGCGCGCCTGGGCGGAGAAGACCCTGTCCCACTACGCCCTGCCCCGCCAGGTGGCGATCCTCACCGACATGCCCCGTTCCCAAATCGGCAAGGTGCTGCGCCGCGTCGTGCGTGAGGAACTGCTGGCCGCCCGGGAGGCGGCCGCAGACGCGGCAACGGCGGTGGGCGCCGTCTCCCAGTCGGCCGCCACCGCCCTGGTGGAACGGCTGGGCGAGGTCGGCCGCGCCGATGCCGCGTCCGCCGCTGCACCGCACTCTGCACACACCAGTAGCACTCCAGGTCACAGGGAGAATTGATGAGCCCCGCCAGCGACGACTCCGCCCGGTACCGGCGTCCGCATTACCAACCGAATATTCCCGCCGTCATTGAGGTTCCCGAGGGACCGCTGGGCGAGCTGCTCCACACCGCCGCCGAGTTCTACGGTGACCGCGTCGCCCTGGACTTCATGGGGGCGACCCTGACCTACTCCGAGCTGTTGGAGGCCAGTGAGCGCGCCGCCGGGCTGCTGCATGAGGCGGGGGTCAAGGCCGGTGACCGGGTCGCCCTCATCATGCCGAACTGTCCGCAGCACGTCATCGCTATCTACGGGGCGCTGCGCCTGGGAGCAATCGTCGCCGAGCACAACCCGCTCGCCCCCGCCGAGGAGATCCGCTCCCAGCTGGCTCATCACGGTGCACGCGTCGTCATCGCCTGGGAGAAGGGCGTGGAGCTCGTGCTCAACCCGGCTGCGACAGCGGCCGGTGGCACGGACCCGGATGCCGATCCCCTGGACGGTCGCACCGTGTTCAGCGTCGACTTATCCGCCGCCATGCCCGCCCGCCTGCGCGCCGCGCTGCGCCTGCCGGTGGCCAAGGCGCGCCAGACCCGCGCCTCCATGCGGGCGGCCTCGCTCCCACCCGGCGTGCGCTCCTGGGACCGGGAGATCGCCCGTGCCCGGCGGCTGCCGGACTCGTGGCCCTCCCCGAGCGGCGACGACGTTGCTGTGCTGCTGCACACCGGCGGGACCACCGGCATGCCCAAGGCCGCCATGCTCACGCACAAGAATTTGCGCGCGAATGCCAACCAGGCGATCGGCTGGGTGCCGATGCTGCACGAGGGCGGGGAGACCTTCCTGGCGCTGCTGCCGTTTTTCCACGCCTTTGGACTCACCTTCAACGTCTTCTGCGCGGTGCAGAAGGCGGCCACGCAGGTGATGCTGCCCAAGTTCTCGGTCAGTCAGGTACTGGAAGCGCATGCGCGGCGCCCCTTCACCTTCTTCGTGGGTGTGCCGGTCATGTTCGAACGGATTCTGCGTGGCGCCCAGAAGAAGGGCGTGTCGCTCAAGACGCTGCGCTACGGAGTGTGCGGAGCGGCCCCAATGCCGCCGGCCGTGGGCGCCGAGTGGGAGGCAGCCACGGGCGGATACTTCGTCGAGGGCTATGGCATGACCGAGACCAGCCCCATCGTTTCGGGTACGCCCATGGGGCCCAGCCGCCGCCTGGGAGCGCTGGGGCTGCCGTTTGCATCAACAGACGTGCGGGTCGTCGACCCGGACGCGCCGGACCCCGAGCGGGAAGTGCCCGACGGCGAACCGGGCGAGCTGCTGGTGCGCGGGCCCCAGGTCTTCGCCGGCTACTGGGACGATCCGGAGGCGACAGCGGCGGCAATGCTGCCCGGCGGCTGGCTGCGCACGGGCGACATGGTGCGCCGGGAGGACTCCTTCCTGTGGATGGCCGACCGGCGCCGCGAGTTGATCCTCACCGGCGGCTTCAACGTCTACCCCTCCCAGGTGGAGGCGGCGATCCTCACCCTCAAGGGAGTGGCGGACGTCGCCGTCGTCGGCCTGCCGGGAGGGGCGAACGGGGAACTGGTGTGCGCCGCGGTCGTGCTGGAACCGGGCACGCCCGCCGGGACGGTCACGCTGGAGACGGTGCGCGCTCACGCCGAGCAGACGCTCCCCCACTACGCCCTGCCCCGCCACCTGGAGATCATTGAAGAAATGCCCCGCTCCCAGATCGGCAAGATCCTGCGCCGCGTGGTGCGCGAGCAGATCGTGGGGCGGGTCGACGCCGCCGCCTGAGCGGCGCGTCCCCTCACAGCAGGCCGGCTGCCTCCAGGCTCCGGCGCAGGGCGGCGACCTCGTCGGCCTCGGCGCGCACCAGCGGCAGGCGCACGGCCGCGCTGGGGAGGCGTCCCTGCAACAACAGCGCCTCCTTGGCCATGACCGCGCCCTGCCCGCCACCCATAATGGCGCGAACCAGCGGGCGCATGCGCTGCGCCACGGCCCGGGCGCCGGCCAGGTCGCCGGCGTCGACCTCGGCGATCATCTCCCGCCAGGAGTGGGCGTCGGCGTGGGCGACCACGGAGACGACGCCGCTGGCGCCGTGGGTGAGCCAGGCGAAGTTCAGCCCGTCATCGCCCGAGTAGTACTCCAGCCCGGTGGCCTCCATGCGCTCGAAGCCCTGCTCGACGTCGCCGGTGGCGTCCTTGACCGCCAGGACGCGCTCATGCTCGGCCAGGCGGGCGAGGGTGTCGTCGGTGATCTTCACGCCGGTGCGGCCGGGGATGTCGTAGATCATGACCGGAAGGTCGGTGGCCTCCACCACGGCCATGATGTGCTGGTAGACGCCCTCCTGGCTGGGGCGGTTGTAGTAGGGGGCGTTGATGAGCAGCCCCTGCGCGCCGGCCTCCTGCGAACCGATGCCGATGCGCACCGCGTGCGCGGTGTCGTTGGAGCCGGCGCCCGCCACAAGCATGGCCCGCCCGGCGAGAGCATCCTTCACCTCGCGCAGCAGCGTCTGCTTCTCCGGCAGGTGGGTGGTGGGGGCCTCACCGGTGGTGCCGGCCAGCAGGATCATGTCGGCGCCGTCGTCGACGAGCGAAACAGCAAGCTTCTGCGCGGCCTCGACGTCGATCTCCCCCTCGGGGGTGAACGGGGTGACCATGGCGACGCCGACGGAGCCGAAGGACCGGTTAGGGAGAGCGCTCATAGTGATCAGCCTAACGGCATTGCCGCCTGTGTGCGGCGGGCTCTCACAGGGTGGGCGAAGTGTCGCCGGCGACGCATAAGCTCAGGCGCATGACCAACGCCATGCCGCTTCCCGACGACGCCCCGCCCACGCCCCCTGTT